>NZ_JBEUPA010000032.1:0-63741 GCF_040492065.1 Actinomadura sp. NPDC000929
GAGTTCGGCACCGAGGTCGCCATGCGCAACTCCCACGCCCGTACCGACGACGAACTGCACCCGCTGCGCGAGGTCCCCCGCTGGGACTGGCCCACGCCCTGACACCCGGCAGCCATGGGCATCCGGAGCACACCGGTTATCGTGACCGCATGCCAGGTTGACGCTAGAGACACCGTGGTTCTCCGCGGCCCCGCACCCCGCCGCCTTCGTCCGCACCTCGATCCGGACGAAGACCAGTAGCAGGGAAGGGCCATGGAGATCAGGAGAATAAGATTGCAATTTCGCCAGGCGCGGCGTTTGCTCGGATCGCCCTGTTACTCAGGGCAGCCGATCGACTTAGTTCGTGGCAGACCTGGCACGTCGATTCCGAGTGCCGTCCCTCGGACCTCATCGCCACCCATCATGGTGTGTCTGGTGAACTCGCCGCTGAAATCGAGCGGGTGCCGTCCTGCCAGGCGCTCAGAATCGCCTTCACCGCGAGGACCGCTCGCGCACCCGGTTCCGCCCATCGAGTGGACCACGACCAAGGTGCGGCAGGCCGCCGCCGTCCCTGACCTGCTCTTCGGCGTGCCAAGAGTGGGCCTGATCCGGCCAGCGGACTCCGTGATGGCACGGTGGTCCCCGATGTCGGCCGTAAATACGCTGAGTCCCGTTGTGAGGTGACCAGCGTACGGAGGGACATGTTCTCCCACGGACACGCCGATGATCCTGTGGCGATGCGACGCGATCTGGTCAAGCAGTTGGCCCTCCTCCTCATCGACTGGGAGCACCGGCAGGGGCGGGCGGTGGACCGCGCGGACCTGGCCCGGCGGATCAACGTCTCCCGGAGCAGCCTCTACGCCTACCTGAACGGCACGACGCTGCCGTCCACCGCCGTCTTCGACCAGCTGCTCACCGCGCTGGGCGCGGATGCCGAGCGGCAGCGCCGGCTGAGCACGCTGCGCGACGACATCGAGGCGGCGCCGCAGCGCGGAGCGCGCGGTGCCGTGCCTCCCGCACCGCGCCAGCTCCCGTGCGTGACGGAACGGTTCGCCGGGCGCGGTGCCGAACTCGACCGACTTGCGCACCTCCTGGACAAGCCCGGCGGGGTGGCGACGGTCATCGTCGCCATCGATGGAGCGCCCGGGGTCGGGAAGACCACGTTGGCCTTGTGGTGGGCGCACCAACTGAAGGAGCGCTACCCGGACGGCCAACTCCACGTCGACCTGCACGGTTTCGAGCAGGATGGACCGCTCGACCCGGGCGAGGCGCTGCATCGGTTCTTGCATGCTCTGGGCGCCGCCCCGGAGGCGATTCCGGACGACCTGGACGGCAAGAGCGCGCTCTACCGCACCCTGCTGGCCGACCGGAAGATGCTGGTCGTGCTGGACGACGCGAGGTCGTCCGACCAGGTCCGGCCGCTGCTGCCCGGCGCCGGCCACTGCCTGGTGATCGTCACCAGCCGGGACCGGCTCGACGGCCTGGTCGTCCGGGAGGGCGCGCATCGCGTCACCCTGCCGGTGCTGCCGCGCCGGGAGGCGCGTGACCTGCTGCGGAGCTGGCTCGGTGCGGAGCGGGTCGCCGCCGAGGAGAGCGCCGCGGACGAGCTCATCGGCCTGTGCGCCGGGCTGCCGCTCGCGCTCAGCATGGTCGCGGCACGGGCGGCGGACCGCCCGGACTGGCGGCTCTCCGCACTCGCCTCCCGGTTGCGCGAGGCGCCCGACCGGCTCGGCGCGTTGGGAGAGGGCTCCGCCGACCTCGACCCGCGCTCGGTGTTCCGCGCCTCCTACACGCTCCTCCCTGAGCGGGCCGCACGGCTGTTCCGGCTGATCGGTGGCGCCTACCCCGACATCGACGCGTATGCCTGCCGCGCGCTGCTGGACGCCGACGCGCCGCCCACCGCCGAGCTCGACGCCCTGACCCGCGCCAACCTGCTCACCGAGCAGGTCATCGGCCGGTTCTCCGCGCACGACCTGCTGCGGGAGTTCGCCCGCGACCTGGCGCGGCGCGGCGCCCCGGAGGAGGGCAGGAGCGCGATCGGGCGCGTCCTCGACTACTACCTGGGGACGGCGATTCGGGCGGCCCGGGCGATCGAGCCATGCCGCGAGGCCGACCTGCCGCCCGCGGGACCCGGGCGGCCGGGTCCCCTGCTCCGGGACCGGCCAGAGGCGATGGCGTGGTTCGCCGCCGAGATGCCCGTGCTGCAGGCGGCGATGAAGCAGGCCGCCGCCGCGGGCTTCGACCAGTACGTCTGGCGGCTCGCCTGGGCCGCGACCGTCTTCCTGCGCCGCAGCGGGCGGCGCACCGAGCGGGTGGCGCTGCACCGGATCGGGCTGGATGCCGCGCGGTGCGCCGGGGACCGCGCCGTCCAGGCGACGTCGATGCGGCTGCTCGGCGACGGGCTGAACAGGCTGGGGCGGCAGGGGGACGCGCTGCCGCTGCTGCGGATGTCGCTGGCAGAGTGCGAGAGCATCGGCGACGCGAGGGGCGTGTTCCAGACTCACCTGTCGCTCACCCGCCTGTACGACTCCCTCGGGAGCAACGCCGAGGCGCTCGCGCACGCGGAACGGGCACTCAGCGCCTCCACCGCGGTCGGCGATCCACTCGCCCGTGCGGACGGGATGATCCACGTCACCAAGCAGCGGGAACGGCTCGGTTCCTACGACGAGGCGCTGCCGCTGGGCCGCCGGGCGCTCGGCCTCTACCGGCGGATCGGCTACACGGAGGGCGAGGCCGAGGCGCTGCGTTCGCTGGGGCGGATCGAGCAGCGGCTCGGCCGTCTGGAGCAGGCGATCGTGCGGTTCGAACAGTCGCTGGAGCTCGACCGGCTGCTCGGCGACCGCTTCTGGACCGCGCACGTCCTCCGGGATCTCGCCGCAGCCCAACGGAAGGCCGGGAACCCGGGACGCGCCCGCACATGCCGCGCGGAGTCCCTCGCGATGTTCGAGGCGATGAACTATCCGGTCACGGACCTGAAGGGGGCGGAGGCTCATTGACGTCAGGGCCGTCCACCGGCCTCCGAGCTCGACCCGACCCGGGAGGGCGTGCAGTTTGCGCGCCTGGCCGAACGCCTCGGCGACCAGGTCCACGTAGGCGGGTGCTCAATGGCGCAGGTGCGCCATACCCGCGGGTAATCCGACCTTCCGGACTGGTCGCCCCCTCTCCGGGCCGACCGTTCCAAGATCAGTGATCAATTGACTGGCCTGCGCCTTCTCGAAGACCGGTGGAAATTGACGAGGCATGGCCCGGGTCAGGGCACATCATTCCCGCCGCGCCTCGGCCGCCCCCGGCCGGAGACGACCAAGATGAAGGCGTTTCGGACGTCTTTCAGAGAGAGCCCCGCGACGGCGGGGCCGGCACGGGGACAGAGCGCAACACGAACAGGAGGTCGCCCGGTCATGACCGAGTACTCGCAGACAGCGGTCATCGTGGTCGCCGATATGGCGGGCAGCGCGTCTCGCAACGACATGGGAAAGCGCCACGCGCGGAAGGAGATGTACGCCTGGCTGGAGCGGACGCTCGGCCCTGAGTGGTCTCGATGCGCTCGCGAGGACCGCGGCGACGGCGTCCTCATGCTCTGGCCGCTGTCGGTGCCGGACCCGGTGCCTCCGAAGGTCATCGTGTCCCGGCTCATGCGGCTGCCCGAGACGGCCCCCGCCGGTCCGGAGCGTCCGCGCCTGCGCGTCGCGATCCACATCGGGCAGACGTTCAGGGACGACCACGGCTTTGCCGGCGCCAGCATCGACGAGACGTTCCGGCTGAACGAGGCCGGCACCCTGAAGGCGTCGCTCGCTGAGGCACGCGGCCCGGTCGCCTATCTGCTCTCCGAAGACGTCCACAAGGCCGTAGTCCGGTACGGCTATGAGGACTTCGCCCCCTCCAGCTTCCACCCCACCATCGTGAAGGTGAAGGAATCGACGCTGGAGGCCTGGCTTCACCTGCCGGCCGAGGACGAACTCGCGGCAAGGCTGGCCGCGAAGGGCACCGCGACCGCCGACAACCCCACCGGTGAGCCGGGGCAGACCAATGGGGTCCATCTCAACATCGGCGGGAACGCGCAGATCTCCGGTACATCCATTTCGGGAAGAGACCTGTACCTGTGACGACAAGGGCCCGTGCGGGCGAGGGCGCGGAAGTGGAGGCGTCCATGGGCCAGCCCGGAGGCGGCCGGACGCGGCGTGCCCTGCTGAGGATGCTGCTGATCCTGGTGGCCTGCGCGGCCGCCGGTGCGGCGGGGCGGATCTTCGGCGGCGACCGGGTCTGGGGCGGGTTCGCCGCCGTCCTGATGCTGACCACGGTGATCGTCCTGCGCGGCGCATGGCAACCGTCCGGCCGCGGGACCGTCAGCGCACAGGCGGCCACGCGGGACGCGTACATGACTCACAACCGCAGCTTCACCCTGAACGCGGGCGGGTTGAGCGCCGTCGTGGGCGCGGCGCTCATCATGGCGGTCAACGGCCTGCTGGTCGCGCACGTGTCGACGGATGTGCCCGGCGGACGGTATTACCGGCCGACAAGTCCGGAACCCGGAGCCGATCAGAGGAGCACACCCCCCACCTCTGTCACTCCGGTCTTTCTGCGCGACCTGCCCAGGGAGCAGATCCGCGGCACGTCGGGGGTGTCCGTCGAGGCCGGCGCCCGAATCACGGGGAGGCAGTGCTCCCGCAGCATCTATCAGCCGGTGTCCGCGATCGGCCTGGCCCGGATCATCACCCTCACCCCCACCACGAGGTACCAGCGGTTCATGGCGCTGGCCGGGATGCCTGACGATGAGGACCTGAAGGCGAGCGTCGAGTTCGTCCTGCTCGGGGACGATCAGCGGGTGATCGGCCGCCGGACCGTGAGCCCCGGCAAGCCGGCCGAGTTCGACCAGGACATCTCGGCCTACGCGACCCTCTATCTTCGGGCCACCCTGCTCACATCGAAGAACGGCACCGAGTACGGCGGCGACTACCGAGCGGTCTGGGGGGACGCGCAGCTCCTTCCCGCGAACGGGCAGCCCAGCGTCTGCCCGACCTCCGCCGGGAACTAGCCAGAAGGAGATGAGCATGGTGGCGGAGAAACTTGCGTCCGACGCGGTCGAGGTCCTCGTCACGGCCATCGTGGACCCGGCGGGCGTGGCGAGGTCCACCGAGCTCCACGACCTGGTGCGGCGGTGGTTCCGGCTGAACGGCCAGCTCGAGGCGTTCGAGGCGTTCGCCGCGAATCCGGGAGACGGCGCGTGGATGCGCGACCTGCTCCGGCAGGCCGTCGAACGCGATGCGGCCTTCGCGCGCTCCCTGTCCGCCGCGGTCGACCAGGCCCGCGCCGCCACGCCGCCCCAGAGCAACAGCGTGCACCTGTACGCAGACGGGGCGCGCGGCGGGACGTTCCAGGTGGCCGGACGCGACTCCCACCGAAAGGTCGCCATCGACATCGGCGGCAGTGGTTTCGCCCTCCTCGCGGTGATCCTCGCTATCGGGATCGTCTTTGCCGTGCTTGCGCTACAGCGCTGAGGGCGCCGGATCATGAACGATCGGCCGCCGTCAGGACCGCCCCGAGGAACGTCCTGACCAATGATCCTGGAGCGCGTCGCAGAGTCCTTCTACGCGTTGTCGGGCGGCCGCTGGCTGGGGCCGGTCGGCAGTTGAAGCTATTTGCGTGAGAAGTGCGCCGTCACAGACGGCGGTTCACGGAAAGTGACACCGATCATAGGCCCAAGTTCACGCACAGTAAGTTCATGGGCTTCTTGTCTGTGCAATTACGGGCCACCCCCCTCCCCGTCGGCCACTCGTGTGGCAGATCAGACAAACCTGCCGAGTCCACAAGAGGTGGCGGCGTGCAGTTGAGTGCATTCCAGAGTTGTCCAGCTTGGTACGTGCTCGGAGAAAGCCTCGGTGACCCTGGTGTGACTTCCCCGCATCGACCAGACAGGGAGCCGACCATGTCCGACGAGAATGCCCCGTACTTGCGCGGCGACGGCCAGCTGGGCAACCCCTCCGACAGAAGGCCGGCCTCGGAAGTTCCCCCGCGCCCGGGTCCTCCTCGCCCGCAGCCGAGCGCCTACCGGCAGTCGGGGTCCATGGCTCACCCGAAGACGACCTACATGGGGTTCTACTTCTGGTGGTGGCTGGGCGTGACCGCGCTCTTCCTGCTGGGGAGCTTCGGGGTCTTCGCCGGCGGAGCCGTCGGCGCAGGGTTCATCGGACTCCTCTGCACGGGGCTCTCCGCCCTGTACGTCCGTTACCTCTTCCGGGGCGGCCGCTTCCGAATGATCTTCATCATCTTCTGACCGCGGGCGCCGGCCGAAGGCACACCCGGACCATCTCTCGCCCGGTGCCGGAGGATTTTCAGCGCATTCCAGCTCTTTCCAGCATCGGATCTGTGCCCACCCGTCCCGTGATGTCGTAATGCAGCGGAAGCCCGCCATCGACCTGGTCGAGACAGGCCACCAATGCCATGTCCGGATTCGATTCACGGAACACGAAGTGCGTATCGAAGAGAGATTGAAAGCACGCAATGACGAATCGTCGCTCGTCCTTCCTGCGCGGCGGCCTGCGAGGACTGCTCCGGGCGGCCCGATGCGGCGCGCGCCTCTGCCGGAGAGGGGGCAGGGGGACGATTTCTGGAGCCAGCTACGTGCCGAGTGGCGCAATGCCCTGGCTGGGACGGGACGGATACGGGCCTGCCGGGCGGGTGCCGAACTCTGCGTCCAGGATCGCCGTAGCGATGCCGTCCTCATCCTCAGGTCGGTGCACGCGCGTGTCGTGCACCGGACCGGTGAGGGCGAGGTCTGGCTCGCGCATCGCGGGCCCGGCGACATCGTCGGCGAGATGTCACTGGTGGACGGCGGGCCCCACTCGGCGACGGTCGTCACCGTGGACGCGGGCAACGTCCTCGCGATCTCCCACGAGGCATTCGACCGGGTCGTGCGGCGGTACGACGGGCTGAGCCGGGTGCTGCTGCGCGTGGCCGTCCAACGGCTCCGGGACGCCGACCTGCAGCGCGGCATCGGTGAGGAGGCGCCGCTCACGCGACTCGCCCGGCTGCTCGACCAGGACCGGCGGAGCGACGCGGCCGAACCCTCCCTGCCGCGCCTCCAGCGCGAGATCGCCGACCTCCTCGGGATGTCGCGCGCCTCGCTGGTACGCGCGCTGCACTCGCTGCGTCGGGACGGGATCATCAAGACGGGCCGGGGCCGCATCACCGTCCTCGATCCGGCCGCGCTGGGCCTGCTGGCATCGAAGGGCGACCGGCGATGACCGCGGCGAACGGCGGATGGCTCGCCTGCGCCATACCGGGCGGTAGATTCCGCGCCTGCCATCGCCGCCCCGGGGCGGTGGACGAGGCCCGCCGGATACCGGCTCTCACCACTCTGACCTGCAAGGCCATGGCAGGCACGGCCAGGTGCCGCTGGGAGCGCTGTGCCACCGGCCCCACCACCGCGCGGCAGCCGGGTTGCCCCGTCCCGCTCCGCTCCGCAGGGTTGGGCCGTCCGTACGAGGGGGAATCGTCATGGAACACACCAGACCGCCAGACTTCGAGGAGTCCCGCCCGGGAGTATCGCTCAACGCGGGCCGGAACGCTCACGTGCGGAACAGCCGTATCGCGGGCCGCGACCTGTTCTCGGTGGCGGGGAACAGCGTCGGTATCAACGGGACGAGCCTGATCAACAGTTCCCTCGTCATCCGTAACGGATCGCGTTCGTTCGCCTTGCCGATGGTCGCCGTCGCGGGCATCGGGGCTGTGCTCCTGCTCGTTCTCGCCTTCGGCCTGTACGGCACCGTCGCCGCCGGCTCAGGGATCGACACGCGCGTGGTGTTCATCGAGGGCGCGTCGGGCGCGCGCAAGACCCTTGAGTCGCTGAAGAAGGCCGAAAGGTCCGGGAACGCGAAGGCTTGGTGTGAACTGGCTCAGCCGGGCCAGGAGAACTGCACGCAGAAGATTTCTGCGGCGTTCGAGCGGGCTCCGGAGTCGTATCGCAAGGAGATCGACAAGGTGGACGCCGGCAGTGTCTCGGTCAGCGGCAGCACCGCCACCGCGATGATGCGCTTCCGTGGCGAGCAGCAGGGCACCGCGCACCTGGAGCGGTCACGGAACCGGTGGCAGCTGAACCCCGGCGAGTACGCAGTCCTTCTCTGGGCGGGCGGGCTCTACCTGTCCATCGTGGACGCCGCGCACGACAACGGCCCGTTCGATCACCTTCTCCCGGGATTCGGCGGGAACTGACCGGCTCTCCCGCGGAGCGCCTCACCTCTGTGCCGATGACCCCCATGTGACGCACGCCCCCCGCCGCATCCACCGAAGAAGGGCAGGCTTCTATGACCTGGTCCAAGTACGAGATCTTCTCGATCCTCTCCGGATTCGTCCTGATCGGCGCCGCGTTGATGCCGGGGATGTCCGTGAAGGACCGCATGCGAGTAGGCGCCGGCGGCGTGCTGTTCGCCGGATACGGCTTCTTCGTCGCCGCCCAGACGAGCGGCACCTGGGAGTTCCCGTGGATAATCTTCGTCATCCCGTTCATCGGGCTCGGCTACGCGGGCGTCAAGGCGTACGAGTGGTGGACGAAGGAGACGCGGGAAGAGAGCCGCCGCTGATCGGAAGGTGTCCCGGAGCCTGCACGGCCATCCCAGGTCGTACGGGCTCCGGTCGAACCGGTCTACGGCCGCCGCACCTTCGCTTGTCCGGATCGGGCGTTCCCCCGCCGGGGCGAGGCGGGGAATCCCTTCGAGGAGATGCGGGATCCCGCGGCGGCCGAGCACCGGCGCGGCTCATGGCCGACGGCTGACCGGTCACAGCGCCGAGAGGATCCGCTCGACGGCGTCCGCCCAGGTCCAGCGGGCGGCGAGGTGCCGCCGGAGAGCGGCGGCCCTCGCGAACGCCGCCGGACGGTCGCGCAGCTCCGCGGCGATGCGGTGACCCCACACGGCGGCGTCCCTCGGCGTGTCGCGGACCGGCACCACGATGCTCCTGCTCTCGCGGGGTGCCAGCTCCGTCAGAAGCATGCCCAAGCCGCTGTGCTCGCTGACGAGGGCAGGGGTCCCCATGGTGATCGCCTCATGACCGACCAGCCCGTACCCTTCCACGAGCGACGGCATGAGCAGCAGGCTCGCCCGGCGCAGGTCCCGCCGGACCGCGTCGATGTCTGGATCGAAAGCCCGGACCATCACGCGCGCCGTACGGTGGCCGATCCAGCCGACGACCTTCTTGCGCGTCTCGGCCTCGGTCTCGGCAGGGGTCCCGCGCACGAGAAGCTCCCAGTCGTCGGCGTCCGGAGCGTATCGGCGGGCGTGCCCGACCGCCCTGGCGGCGAGCTCGACGCCCTTGAGGCGGGCGTCGCCCATCCGCCCCATGATCATGATCAGCGGTCGCCGTTCGCCTTTCGGCACCGCACGCTCGTCCGGGCCGACCTGGTCGAAGCCCGGGTCGAGCGGGACGACCGGGGTGATGCCGTCGTCCAGGTCGCGCACGATCCATTCGTACAGGCGCGGTCCGACCGGAACCGCCGCGGCCGCCCCGGCGGCGAGTCCGAGTTCGATGGCCGTCCGCTCCGTGGCCCTGGTGCCCGCCTCGCTGTCACCGTCGAGTTTGTGCCACTCGATCTCCTCAGGAGACATATGGATGAGATGGAGGCGCGGGGCGCCTCCGAAGAGGTCCTCGGCGAGCGCCTTCGCAACTGGCCCGGTCACCCGGCCGTGGCCCACGACCAGGTCGGGCTCGACGCCGTCCGGCAGCACCGGCCTGCGGACCAGCGCCTCGCGCTCGGTCATGCCAGGCGCCCGCAGCGCGATGATCGGACGCACCCCGGCGTCCTCCATATCGCGTCGTTCGTCCTCGGTCAGGCCAGAGACCAGGCAGAACACGTCGACACCCGCGCTGGCCAGAGCCCGGCAGAGGTAGCGGTTCAGGGCGCTGAGGCCACCGCGTGCCGGGAACCATTCGTCGGCGACGACCAGCACGGTGCGGACACGGCGGTCCGGCGTCCGAACAGGCTTCGGGAGGGCCGGGGGCGGTGAAGCGGGCGCCGGAGAATCGGATACCTGGGAATCGGGCGCCGGGGAGTCGCCGTATACGAGGTTCCAGCCATCCTCGATCCGTCCGGTGTTCGCGTCCTTCATTGGCTCCCCCGTTCTGCGCGCGTGTGCGAAGCGCCATCATCACCGGGCGACACCCGCGTTCCCACCCGGGCGAGGAGCGCGCACACCGTGTCCGAGCAGGTGCCCGGCTGCGGACCTGCGCGTTGTCGGCCTCGACCGTGCCCGCGCGATTCCTCCTCAGGTTCCGGCTGTGGCTCAGATGAGGCACAGGGCGGTCGATTCCGTTCGACTGATGCACTGCGATCCCGTCTGCGACCTGCGAAGGTCCGGAGAGGCGGGTCGGGGCGCCGAAGGGGCCGTTGCGGCTTCCGTCCGCGTTGTCCAAAGTCGTGCTTCTCCGGTGGGGAAATGGGGGCACACATGGACGACGACGCGCGGCACGTCCCGCCGCATATCAAGTCGGGACAGGACATGGACCTGGCCGACGTCACTATCGCGGGAAGGGATGACCGGTGAGGAGCGTGCGCATGCTCACAGCGGCCGCCGTTCTCCTGCCGACGGCGCTGGTGGCAGGGTGCGCCGACACGGGACCGACCGACGTGGACGACCTCTGCTCGGCCTACAAGCACTTCCTGTTGGAATACACGCGGCCGCATCCGTTCTCGAACAAGGGCGTGTTCGACTCCTTGAAGGATCTGGGCGACGTCGCCTCCCGCTATACCAGCAGCGACGCGGTGAAGGCGGCGGGGCCGCGCCTGAAGAAGATGGGCGAGTCGGACCAGGTCAACATGCTTGAGGTCGAGATGACGACGGCTCCGATCAGCGCGGAGTGCCACAAACCCTGAGCGTGAAGGAACAAGGGACGGGCCGCCCCAGACCGGGCCCCGTCCCGCTTCCCGATCACGCGACCGCGTCGCCGGGCCGGCCGCATTCAGCTTCCACGCACCGCACTGACGTCGCGAGAAAAGCAAGTTCCCGGTCCGGTCGGAGCGTGATCACGTTCGAGAGGGAACGGAGACGTTGCGAGCCGCCGTCGTGCGGTGCGCAATGTGAGGCTCCACATGAATGCGACGCAACAGGAACAACGGACTCGCATGGCCTGTCGCCGATCTAAAGTGCCCGCCGGCTGACGCCGCGGTCTCTCCTTAACCGGTCGGCGGCCGTCCTGACGGCCACCCGCCCACTCTGAGCATCCCTCGGTGCGCTCGCGCACATGAACGCGAATACTGCCCGCAGGTAAAGCGTGGTGGCGCAGGTCACACTGTCGCCGCGTAACGGGGATCGGGTTGTCGGTGTCTGGTGGCCGACAGACACATCGAAGGAACGGAACGTCATCATGAGCAAGGTATGGTTCGTCACCGGTTCGTCCCGTGGTCTGGGCCGCAACTTCGTCGAGGCCGCACTGTCCCGCGGTGACAGGGTCGCTGCGACCGCTCGGAACACCGGGAGCCTTGAAGGGCTGGTCGCCACTTATGGCGACGCGGTGCTGCCGGTCGCGCTGGACGTGACCGACAGGGCCGCGGTCTTCGCGGGGGTGAAGCGGGCCGCGGAGCACTTCGGTCGCCTGGACGTCATCGTCAACAACGCCGGGTACGCCCAGGTCGGCGCGGTCGAGGAGCTGACCGAGCAGGATCTGCGCGACCAGATGGAGACCAACCTTTTCGGCGCAGTGTGGGTCGTCCAGGCCGCGTTGCCCTACCTGCGCGAGCAAGGCTCGGGGCACATCATTCAGTTGTCTTCGGCCGCCGGCCTCATCGCGATGCCGCTCGGCGGCGCCTACCACGCCTCCAAGTGGGCGGTGGAGGGCCTGAACGAAGCTCTCGCGAGTGAGGTCGCCGGCTTCGGCGTCAAGGTGACCGTGGTCGAGCCCGGCGGGTTCGCCACCAGGGCCGGTAAGAACCCCGACCCTCTCGCCAACGGTCACATGGCCGAGCCCGACCCGGCCTACGAGAGCCTCCGCCGGCACCTCGCCCAGGTCGCGGGCAAGCAGCCCGCCGGCGACCCGGCCGCCGCTGCCCGTACCCTCCTCAAGATCGTCGATTCCGACGCCCCGCCCCTGCGGGTGCTGTTCGGCCAGGGCTTCTATCCGATGATCCAGCAGGCCTACGCCGACCGGCTCAACACCTGGGCCGACGGCCAGGACCTTTCGGCCGAAGCCCACGGCAACCTCGATCAACCCGCCGCTGACCCCCGGCACTGATCCCACGAGACCTGAGCCGCGTCGTTCCCAGTCGCCCTGCCGCGCTTTCCGGCTGACGCTCTACACATCCCCGCCGCTCTGCGCGGCAAGCTCGTCGTCGACGCGATGAACTACTGATGGAGACCGACGGCATCCGCGACGACCTCACCGACCCGCGCACCTCCTCCAGCGAGACCGTGCGGGCATTCCTGCCCGAATCCGTGTGATCAAGGCGTTCAACCACACGGGCTACCACGACCTGGAGAACGAAGCCCGTCCCGCCGCGACGCCCGGACGCAAAGCACTCGCCATCTCGGGCGGCGATCCTGCCGACGGCGCCGTTCAGGTGGGGGCGGAGGTGGGCGGGTTCGAGCACGCGAGGAGGACAAAGCTGGTTGGCGCCGCACGAGGCCAGGGGTGGGGGAGTGGTCACTGGGTGTTCAGCATGACGCTCCTGGTTTCGGTGTAGAGGTCGATGGCCGCGGCCCCCATCTCGCGTCCCCAGCCGGAGGACTTGAAGCCGCCCCAGGGGGCCGCGGCGTCGGGCGGGTTGGGCATGTTGATCCACACCGTGCCGGCCTCCAGCGCCGCAGCCGTCCGGTGGGCCCGGCCGACGTCGCGGGTCCACACCGAGGCGGACAGGCCGTAGCGGGAGTCGTTCGCGCGAGCGGTGACCTCGTCGGCGTCGTCGAACGGGAGGACGGCCACGACGGGGCCGAATATTTCCTCACGCGCGATCCGCATGGTGTCGGTGACGTCGGTGAAGACCGCAGGGGTCAGGAAATGGCCGTCGGAGAGATGGTCAGGGCGCTCCCCACCGGCAACCAGGGTCGCCCCGTCCTCAAGGCCGTTGCGGACATACTTCTCTACCCGGGTGAGGTGGTCCGCGGACACCAGGGGCCCGAGGTCGGTCTCGGGCGACATGCCGTCGCCCAGCCGCATGGCAGAGACAGCCGCTGCCAGGCCATCGGCGAATTCGTCGACGATCCTGCGCTGGACGTAGATACGGGAGTATGCCGCGCACACCTGGCCGGAGTTCAAGAAGGCGCCCTGCGCGATTCCGGTCACGGCCTTGGTCACCGGCGTGTCGTCGAAGACGACTACCGGCGTCTTGCCGCCCAGTTCGAGCGAGACGCGCTTGAAGTGGTCGGCGCTCGCGCGGACGATCTCGCGGCCGACGTCGGTCGATCCGGTGAACGAGATCTTGGCGATGCCGGGGTGGCTCACCATCGCCCTGCCCACCTCCGGGCCTCCGGACACGGCGGTGACGACGCCCGTCGGCACGCCGGCCTCGGCCATCAGGTCCACCAGCCGCATCGTGGTGAGCGGGGTCTGCTCCGCCGCCTTGATGACGCAGGTGTTGCCACAGGCCAGCGCCGGAGCCAGTTTCCACGCCGCGATCATCAGCGGAAAGTTCCACGGGGTGATGAGGCCGCAGACTCCGACCGGTTCGCGCGTCGTGTAGTTGAGCACGCCGGGAATGGAGACCGGGTTGGTCTCGCCGGTGATCTTGGTGACCCAGCCCGCGAAGTAGCGGAAGTGCTCGGCGGTCGCGGCGACCGAGACGTGTCGAGCGATGCCGAGGGGCTGTCCCTGGTCACGGGTCTCGAGCTCGGCGAGCTCAGCGGCGTGGGCCTCGACGAGCTCGGCGATCCGCCAGAGCACCCGGGCTCGCGCGGCGGGTGTCATGATGCGCCAGGCGCTACCGTGCCTCAGCGCCTCGGTCGCGGCGTCCACCGCGTTGTCCAGGTCGTTCTCAGAGGTGAGGGCCACGTCTGCAAGGTGCTCGCCGGTGGCGGGGTTGAAGGTCGCGAACGTGGAGTTCATGCCACACCGCCCGGGGCGTCGACGCCGAGGAGGGTACAGACGCAGTCGGCTTCGAACTCGGTCACCCGACGCCGCCACCCCAGGTCGTCCGGGCTGTGCAGCGCGGTCATCTCGACCCCGATGACGTCCGAGGCGGCGGCGATCCCCCGGAGCACCGTGAGGACCTGTTCGTAGTCGAAGCCCCGGTCGCGGCCGTACCAGACGGGGTTGACGCTCACGTCGAGCACGTCCGGGTCGATGTGCACGTAGACGGGAGCACCGCCGATCGCAGCCACGACCCTCTCGGCCGTGTCCTCGGCGACCGGGACCATGGTGAGCGCGCTCGCCTCCGCTTGGCGCTGGCCCGCGATGTCGAAGTCGTCGTCGAGCGAGCGGGCACCGACGAGGATGGCCTGCTCGAGCGGGAACTCCCCGTGCCCGGTGTCCCACACGCCGCAGGCACCGGAGAGGCTCATGCAGCCCAGGAAGCCGCCGCTGGTGGTGACCGGGGTGTCGAAGTCGGAGTGGGAGTCGAACCACACGACCTTGGCCTCGGGGCGGGCTGCGTGGACGGCGGGAAAGGTGCCGATCGCGATGGAGCAGTCGGTCGACAGAACAACCGAGCGCCGGCCACTGGTCAGCGCGGTCCGGACGTGGTCGGCCGCCTGTTGGAAGACGGCCGCGGAGTCGCGCAGGTCGTCCTCCCAGTCGGTCTTGCGGTACGGGCCGTCGCGGCCCTCCACACGTTCGGCGACGATCCCGCGCTCCGCGAGCGCGTCGCTCAGCAGGTTGACCCCGCGCCGGTCACGCGGGGTCTCCTCGGAGATGCGGACGGCGAAGGCGCGAGCACTGACCTCATCCTGCAGCACTGTCATGGGTGGTCTCCCGGGGTGATGGAGTGGGTGTCGGGTTCGAGTGGGGGGAGCAGCTCGCGGGAGAAGACGTCCGCGGCCTCCTCGCGACGACGGGCGAGCACCGGGTTCGCTCCGCGGACGAGGACGGTGGCGGGTCGGGGGATCGCGTTGAACTGGGTCGAGGCCGTCTCGCAGTAGGCGCCCTGGTTGAGGACCAGCAGGAGATCCCCCGGCATTACGTCGGGAAGTTCGATGTCCTCGGCGATGGAGTCGTACGAGCACGTGGGGCCGACGACTTCGACCGGCGTCGGATGCGGGGCCGACGACGTGGCTCCGACAACGACGATGCCGTGACCGGCCCGGGTCAGCGACCGGGTCATGAACATGGTGGCCGCGGAGTCGACGGTGACGAAGCGGCGGCTGCTGAACCAGTCGACGTCCTTGACGTCCTGGACTCGCGTCAGCAGGGTGACCGCGTCACCTACGTGAAAGCCGCCGGACTCCAGTTGTACGACGACGTCGGGCCAGCCGCCCTCGTGGAGCCCTGCGGCCAGGGCCTGCGCGTGCTCACGCACGTCCGGCAGGTCGCGCAGCTCGGCATCGGTTGCGTTGCCCGGGGTGCTGAGCAGGACACGTCTACCCTGGCGCAGGCCGCCCCCCAGGTTGATGCGCCGGGTCGTGATATCCCGCGCTGCCTTGAGGTGCGCCGCGAACGCGGCGAGTTCGCGGGCGCATTCCCGGACGTGCATGACTTGGCGCTGCGCATCGAAGTCGGCGCGGTAGCCGGCGAACCCGGCGTGGTGGGAGAGCCCGACATAGTCGAGCCATTGGTCTTCCGCGATCCGGGTGACGAGGGTCTCGGCGGCTCCGGTCGGGATGCTCGACCCGAACTTGGCCTCCGCCACCCGCAGCGTGCGCTCGTACGCGGGGTCCTGGGCCAGCAGGCGGCTGTACCGCAACTTGGCGCGCACCACGCATGGCACGACGCGACCGTGGCGTCGTCCGGCCTCGGAGAGTCGCTCGGCCTCGGCGAGGGAGTCGACGTTGACCTGGTGCACGCCGATCCGGGCGACGAGGTCGAGGTACGTCGCCGACTTGCCATTGCCGTTGACGATGATGTTCGCGGCCGGGATACCTGCGTCGAGTGCCGCCATCACTTCGAACTCCGAGCTCGCGTCGATGAGGGCACCGCTGCGGCAGAGGGTGGTGATGACGGCCCGGTTGTTGTTCGCCTTCATCGAGAACGCGATCTCGACCCGCTGGTCGATGGCGTCGTACGCCGCGCGCAGGGCGCCGTGGTTGTGCTCGAGCTGGCGCTCGGAGACGACCCAGGTCGGTGTGCCGAACTCCGCGGCGATGTCGGCCAGCGGGGTCTCCTCTATGTGCGTGACGCCGCTGCCCGACGGGGGAACGGTGGCCGGAAGAAGGCTCAAGGCGGAGTCGTAGGTCAGGCGCGTCATCAGACCCCCACGTGGCGCATCATGTCGAAGGGAGGCAGGGTGTCGACCGGGACGACGACGTCAACGAGCGTCGGTCCATCGGTTGAGAGTGCGGCGACGAGGGCAGGTCGCAGATCCTCCGCGGCCTCGACGCGGTGCCCGGACACCCCCACGGCCTCGGCCAGCAGGTCGTGACGGACGTCCACGAAGTCCAGGTCGCGAGAGGTGCCCTCGTTGAGGTCGTGCCAGAGCCGCTGGTAGGCGAAGGCCCCGTTGTTCAGCACGATGCAGGTGACGTCGCAGTCGTGGCGCCGGGCCGTCTCGAGCTCGCCCCAGCCGAAACCGAACCCGCCATCGCCGACCAGGGCGACCACCCGACGGCCCGGGTGGGCCCTGGCAAGGCCGATCGCGCCGGGGAAGCCGAAGCCCAGCGTCCCGGCGGCGCGCCCGTAGACGATCTGGTCGAAGTGCTCGCCCTGGGCGAGATAGCTCAACGCCCAGACGCTGCTGTACGCGGCGTCGCACACGACCAGGTCCTCGGGCCGGAGCAGGGCGCCGAGCTCACGGAACAGCCGGGCCGGGTGGAGGCCGACGTCCACGGGATCCGCGGCCACGGCCTGCTGGCGGGCCCGCACCTGGTCCCAGCGTGCCGGCAGGTCCATCCAGGGGTCGCGCGGGGTCGTCGCGAGCCGCTCGAGGAACCGGGGCAGCGTCTTCTCGACGAGGTCACGCACCAGAGTCACGTCCTGCGCGGCGAATCGTGAGCCGACGTCCTCGACGTCGACCCGGACCACCCTGCATGCGGGGCCGGGCAGCCGGCCGAGGTCGGTGGTGGCCCCGTCCATGGCCGAGCCGAGAACCACGACCACGTCGGCGGAACGCAGGGCCTCGTTGGCCACCCAGCCGGACCCGTCCTCGCGGTACGACATGAAGCCGGCGACCCCGGCGTACAGCGGGTGCCGCTCGGGGAAGCAGCCACGACCCATCGCGGTCGTGCAGACGGGGGCTCCGAGCCGCTCGGCGAGCTCGGTGACACCGGCACCGACGCCGGCCTGGCGCGCACCGTTGCCGACGAGGAGGACGGGCCGAGCAGCCGCTTCGATGAGGGTGACCGCCTGGTCGAGAGTGGACGCCGCGGCCACGGGGGAGGCTGCCACGGCCGGCTCATCGACCGGTTGTGCCCGGTGTGCATCGGCCTTCATCACGTCGTTGGGAAGCTCGACCAGGACCGGGCCTCGAGGGGCGGTCATGGCGACGTCGATGGCCTGCTGGAGCGTCGGCTCGACGTCCTCCGGCCGGGCGGCTCGTGCCGCGAACTTCACCAACGGTGTGACGATGCCGACCTGGTCGGTCTCCTGGAAGGCGCCCGTCCCGTGGAGGTGCGTCTCCACGCCGCTGACGAGCGCGATGACCGGGCTCTGTGCGGCCTTCGCCTCGAGCAGGGCGATCGGAAGGTTCATCGCGCCGGGCCCGTGGATGCCGGTGGCGACGGTCGGTCGCCCGGTGGCGCGGGCGACGGCGTCCGCCGCGAAGCCGGCGCTGCGTTCGTCGCGCATGACCGTCGCCGTGACCGGGCTGTCCCCGAGGGCCTCGAACAGCCACTCCGGGGAGTCCTGGCCGAACACGTGGGTCACGCCGTTGCGCTCGAGGATCTCGGCCACGAGGTGCCCGCCGTGACGCGTGGGCGCCGGGGGCGGGGCTGCGGGTTCGGCTGGTCGCGTCTCGGAACTCATGGCCAGAGACACTAGCCCAAGCCTTGGCAACTTGGATACATTGATGCGAGATTCAGCGTTCGAACTGCGTGAATGCGAGAACGGATGCCGAAAATGTATCCAACGCACCGGAGGAGGTCATCGTGACCGTTCACGACGCGGCGGAGCCCCATCCGCTCGACCCGCTGACGGAGGACGAACTGCGTGAGGTCACCCGGACGCTGCTCGAGACGGGCCTGCTGACCGCCTCGGTGCGCGTGGCCTACGTCGGACTCGACGAGCCGACGCGCGGCGAGTTCGAGGCCGAGGTTCGCCCCGAGCGCCGGGCACGGGTTGTGCTGCACGAGACCACGCGGGTGGAGGACCGCGATGTGCTGGTGTCGGTCACCGACGCGGAAGTGCTCAGCGATCGCATCCTCGACGCGGCAACGGAGGGACAGTCGCCGGTGCTCGACGAGGAGTACGAGCTCGCGGAGCGCGTCCTGGCCGAGGACGACCGGTGGGTGACGGCACTGGCCCGCCGGGGCCTGCGACCCGACCAGGTGCGCGCGGCGGCCCTGTCCGCCGGCGTCTTCGACGATCTTGAGGAGGAGGAGGGGCGACGGATCCTGCGTGCGCTGGCGTTCCAGCAGCGGCATCCCGACGACCACGCCTGGGCGCATCCGGTGGACGGCCTGGTCGCCTTCGTCGACATCGTCGCGCGCCGGGTCACCGAGGTACTGGACGAGGGCGCCGTCGACGTCCCCGACGGCGACGACGGGAATTACCATCTCCGCGAGGAGCCGCCGCGCAGTTCACAACGTCCTTTGCTGATCACTCAGCCCGAAGGCCCGAGCTTCACCCTGGCCGGCCGGCACCTGCAGTGGGAGAACTGGGACCTGCGGCTCGGGTTCGACGCCCGCGAGGGACTGATCCTGCACCAGGTCGGGTTCCGCGACGAGGGCCGGTTGCGACCCGTGCTGCACCGCGCGTCCATCAGCGAGATGGTCGTCCCCTACGGCGACCCCTCGCCGGTCCGGTCCTGGCAGAACTACTTCGACACCGGCGAGTACCTGGTGGGCCGCTACGCGAACTCACTCGAGCTGGGCTGCGACTGCCTCGGGGAGATCACTTACCTCGACGCGGTCGTGGCGGACGCGCAGGGCGAGCCGCACGTCATCAAGAACGCGATCTGTCTCCACGAGGAGGATTACGGGGTGCTGTGGAAGCACAGCGACCCGTGGGCCCTGTCGAGCGAGACGCGCAGGAACCGGCGGATGGTCGTCTCCTTCTTCACCACCGTCGGGAACTACGACTACGGCTTCTACTTCTACCTTTACCTGGACGGGACGATCGCGTTCGAGGCCAAGGCGACCGGCATCGTGTTCACGTCGGCCGTGCGGGACCCGGACTGCCGCCACACGGCACAGATCGCACCGGGCCTGGGCGCGCCGTTCCACCAGCACCTGTTCTGCGCGCGTCTCCACATGGCGGTCGACGGGCCGACCAACCGGGTCGAGGAGGTCGAGGCCGTGCGGATGCCGGTCGGCCCCGCTAACCCTCGTGGCAACGCCTTCACCCGGTCCCGCACTCCGCTGACGCGGGAGTCCGAGGCGCAGCGGTTCGCCGACACCTCCACCGGCAGGACCTGGCACGTGGTGAACCCGAACTCCCTCAACCGGGTGGGCGAGCCGGTGGCCTACGCCCTGCACCCCGAAGGCCAACCGACGCTCCTCGCCGACCCGTCGTCGTCCATCGCCCGGCGAGCGGCCTTCGCGACGCGGCACCTGTGGGTGACCCGCGCGGCGCCCGGCGAGAAGTACGCGGCCGGAGACTTCGTCAACAGGCACCCGGGCGGTGCCGGGCTCCCGGCGTACGCCGCGGCCGACCGCGACATCGACGGCCAGGACATCGTGGTGTGGCACACCTTCGGACTGACGCACTTCCCGCGCACCGAGGACTGGCCGGTGATGCCGGTGGACCACACCGGGTTCACGCTCAGGCCCGCCGGGTTCTTCGACAGAAACCCCACCTTGGACGTCCCGTCGGGACGCGGGCGGCACGCCGCCGAGGGTCAGTCGTCCGAAGAGGGCTCCTGCGGTTGCCCGGTGGCGGAGAGGTGACGGATCAGCGCGACCCGGGTGTAGCGGATGTGCTGGCGCAGCAGGGTGCCGGCCCGCTCACCGTCGCGGTGGCGCAGGGCGTCGATCAACAAGTTGTGTTCGGCGATCACGACCTCACGGTCGATGGGCGTCGCCACCCCCATGTAGGCGCGCCGGAAGTGCTGTGAGGAGTTCCAGAAGTCCTGGACCAGGCGCTGCAGGCGCGGCATGCCGGCAGCCTTGATGCTGGCGAGGTGGAACGCCCGGTCGCTCGACAGGGCGCGCTCCAGATCGCGGCTGCCGTGCTCCGGCATCACGGCCTGCTCGAACTCGCGGCAGTGCTCCTCGAGTTCGGCGATGTCGGCATCGGTCAGGTTGACCGCGCTGTGCTCGATCGCGAGCGGCTCGAGGCGTTCGCGCATGAGGTAGACCTCGACGAACTCCTGGAGGTCCATGTCGGCTACGCGGGCCGAGACGTTGGGGGAGAGCCGGACCAGTCCCTCGCTCTCCAGATTCCTCAGCGCGTCCCGTACCGGGATGCGGCTGACGCCGAGCGCCTCGGCGACCCATTCCTGGCCGATCCGTGCGCCGGCGGCGAGACGGCCCTCGAGGATGGCTGTGCGGAGAGCCCGCGTGGCGTAGGTGGCCATCGTCTCGCCCGGCTCGCGGGGAGGGAACTCGGCCGACTCACTCACAGGGCCTCACCGGCGGCGCGCTGACGAAAGTCGTCGAGGACGTTCCGGGTGATCCGGGCGACCCCGTTGTCGTAGTCCTGGTGGGAGAGACTGGCGATCCAGTTGACGGAGCCGGTGCTGAAGACTCCGCCCCCTGCCGCCGTTTCGAAGTAGACGACATCGGAGCGGACCTCGGCGGACTCGGACCCGCCTTGACCGGGCTTCATGGCCGGGACCTCTTCGATCGCACGCTGCATCATGTCACTATGTCGGCCCCGCGAGGTGGCCAGCACGAACGTGCCGGGCGGGGTCCCGAGCGACACGTCGGTCCGGTCGATCTCCGCCCCGGCCGCGCCGGACATGTTCTGGCCGTAGTCGCCCAGCGGAGCCTCGATGTCCACTCCGGCGACGATGAACCCGACGCGCGGGTCCTGGGCGTCGGGTTCGAACCGGTAGGACGCCGAGTCGCCGCCCTGAGCGGTGAAGCCGACGCCGACCAGCCGCTGGGGCGCGCGCCCGCGGTGACGCCACAGGCCACCACGCTCACCGTTGGTGTGGTGCTCCTCGCCGGGCTCGCTGCTCCAGGCACGCGTACCGGCCAGGCCGCGCCGCAGCTCGATCACATCGGGCCGGTCGGACAGCACGGTCGTCACCCAGTAGAAGCCGTTGCCGCCGAGGTACATCAGCGACCCGCCGCCGTCGAGATAACCCGACAGTGCGTCGAGCATCTGCTCGGTCACGTACTCGGGGTGGGAGCCGGTGAGCACTGTGGAGTAGCCGTTCAGCAGGTCGGCGCCTTCGCGGTGCAGGTCCTCGTCGGTCACGACGTCCACGTCGATGCCGGCCACGGTCAGCCAGTCCACCAGGTAGAGGTCGGCACTGAGGCACCAGCCTCCTCCACCGCTCAGGGACCACGGATAGCTCGGTTCCATCGACAGCACCGGACGCAGTCGCGATACGTGGGCGGTCCCACTGCCGTCGCGGTGGCGGTTGTAGAGCGACAGACCGAGATCGCCACGCTCGGTGAGGATCGCGTCGACCTCGTGGAGCTCCCCGACGGGTCTGCCGGTCAGCTCCACCGCCCGGGTGAGGTCGAGGCGGTAGTTGGAGTAGGCGAGATAGGTGTAGGTGGGCACCAGCAGAACGGTATCGCTCGTGGGCCTGCCCGGCGCGGGTCGGACGAAGAACAGCACGTGTCGTTCGGCCGTCTCCGACCGCAACCGGGCGGCGTAGACGCCACTCGGTGTGTCCGCCGGTACCTGCCAGGAGAAGTCCACCTCCCAGCCGCAGTCGGCCAGGTCGTCGTCGTGGAAGTGCGCCGCGGCGTAGTGGCTCGGCTCTTCGGCCGGGGACATCGCAGTGCCGTCCCAGAGGTGACCGGTGACGGCCCGCAGAGGCGTGTTGACCAGGCGTCCGTGCGCCTCGTGGCCGGAGGCGTCGACGACGCGCGCACTGTCCGGGTCGCGCCCCAGATCCCACGAACCGATCAAGGTCAGGCCCGCGGCGGAGGCCGGATCGCCCGACAGGGAATCGAATTCGTCGACCGCTGCGGCGCCGGCCCACAGCCGGGGAGCCTCCAGCTTCCCGTTGAAGCTGCCGACGGCACGGCCCGACGTGTCGACGCCCAAGCGGCCGACCAGCAGATCGCCTTTGATCTGCCAGGCCGGCCCAGTGGCCCCCTCGGCGGTCGCGCGCGCGACGTCGTCGACGCCCGCGTAGGTTCTGAGCCGACGGCAGACGACGGCCACGGTGCCACTGCTGCGGTCGACGCTTGCGGTCAGCAGGTGCCAGTGGTGCAGCAGCAGGGGAGCGCCGGTGCTCACGACCAGGTCGCCGCAGCGGACGGTGGCCGCCCCGGTGGCGTCGAGCAGCAGCGCCGGGCCTCCCGGGAGCGCGACGACGCCCTGGTCTTGACCGGTCGACAGCGTGGGGTAAACCCAACACTGGAGCGTCAGGGCGGCCGCGGTCGTTACGGCGATGGGCGCCGTCATCGCCGAGCCAGGGCGGGTCGGCTGCACCCGGCCGGCGTACTCGCCGTCGATGTCGGCCCCGACCGGAAGGCAGTCGAGAACGTCGGGCGTGCCGTCCGTGCGGGGGCCGCCGCGCGTGATTCGGACGATCTCCGCGTGGTAGCTGGAAGCGCAGCTGACGTGGAACGCGACGGTCCCTCCCGGCGTGACCGACCACACCGACGGGTAGCCGAGGATCTCCTGGGCGGGTTCAGCCATGGACCCGGCCCTCTTCCAGGTCGGTGAACAAGACGTCGTCACCGACCCGCCAGGTCAGCCGTACGCGGTCGCCGACCGCGAGATCCCGGCGCGTGTCCGCGGCCGAGCGCACGTGGCGGTGCTCGCCGGAGCTCAGCTGGACGTAGTACTTGACGCTCGCGCCCAGGTACATCACGTTGGTCAGCAGCCCGGAGATCGTGTTGTGCCCGGGGGCGGATTCCTGTCCGTGGTCGGGCTCGACCCGCATCCGCTCAGGACGGACCATGAGCGCGACCTGGCCACCGGGCCGAAGGGGATGACCGGTGCCGTCCGGCGACGTCGCAGTAAGGCCGGTGATGCCGTACGGGGAGACGATCACGCGTCCGTCCTGGTGCTCGGAGACCGAGCCGCGGAACACATTGGACTCGCCCATGAACTCGGCGACGTAGAGCGAACTCGGGGCCTCGTAGAGCTCCTCCGCGGTGCCGAGCTGGCTGATCTCCCCGTTCCGGTAGACGGCGATGCTGTCGCTCATCGCCAGGGCCTCCTCCTGGTCATGGGTCACGTACACGATGGTGACGCCCAGCTCGCGATGGAGCCGCACGATCTCGATCTGGAGTGCCTCACGCAGGTTCTTGTCCAGGGCGCCCATGGGCTCGTCCATCAGCAGCAGGCGAGGTTCGAAGGCGATGGCCCGCGCGAGCGCGACGCGCTGCTGCTGGCCGCCGGACAGCTCGTGCGGTCGGCGCGATCCGTAACCGTCGAGGTGCACCCGCTCGAGTACCTCGGCGGCGCGCCGTCGTCGCTCGGCCTTGGGGACGCCGCGCACCTCCAGCGGGAACGCCACGTTGTCGGTGACGTTCATGTGCGGGAACAACGCGTAGTTCTGGAACACCATACCGATCTCTCGCCGGTGCGGCGGGACCGAGGTGATGTCGCGTCCGTCGAGGGTCACGCTGCCGCGATCGGGCGGTACGAAACCCGTGATCGCGTTGAGCGTGGTGCTCTTCCCGGAGCCCGACGCGCCCAACAGGGTGAGGAAGGTCCCCGGTGCGACGTCGAGGTCGATGTTCCGCAGGGCCGTGACGTTCCCGAAGGTCGTCCCGACTCCCGTCAGCCGCAGGTGGCCGCCGCTGGTCGAGACCACGGCCGGACTGGTGCGTCTCTGCATGGACGTCACGTTCGTCTCCTCGTACGCAGGAATGAGCCGATGCCCAGCGCGAGAAGCGCCACCGTGGTGACGAGCATCAGGAGGGTCGCAGCGGCGGCCACCGTGGGGTCGAGGCCGGTCCGCAACTGGTTGAAGATGACGACGGGCAGCGTGCGCACGGTCGGGCTGGTGATGAAGCCGGCCACCACCACGTCGTCCCATGAGGTGATGAAGGCGAAGATCGCGCTCGCCGCCAGGCCCGAGGCCAGCTGGGGGAGCGTGATCCGCCGGAAGACCGTGACGGGGCGCGCGCCGAGTCCCGCCGCCGCGCGCTCCAGGTCGGGGTCGATCGTGCGGAGGCTCGTCGAGATCGAGACGACCGAAAGCGGCAGCGCGAGCGCTGTGTGAGCCGCGACCAGGCCCAGGGTCGTGCCGGCGATGCCGAGCCGGACGTAGGCGAAGTAGCAGCCCACGCCCACGATGACGACGGGCACGATCATCGGGCTCATCATCAGCACGTTCAGGGTGCGCTGTCCGGCGAACGAGCCCCGCACGAGCGTGAGCGAGAGCAGCGCGCCCAGCAGGGTGGCGGTCAGCGCGGTCCACAGGGCGACCGAGACGCTGGTGGCAGTGGCGGCACGCCACTCGGGGTCGGTCAGCAGCATCTGGAACCAACCCATCTGGAAGCCCCTGGGCGGCCAGCTGAGCCGGGAGCTCTCGGTGAACGCCATCGGAACGATGACCAGGGTCGGGATCACCATGAACGCGGCGACCAGGAAGGTCCACGTGCGCAGGGCGACGGTGCCGGCAGAGATCCTCATGACTTGCTCCGTCCGGTCGGGTCGAGCGACACCGCCCGGCTGGCGAGGGCCAGCACGCCGAGCGTGGCGCCGAGCAGGACCATGCCCAGAGCGCTGCCGACGCCGAAGTTCAGCAGCCTCGTGGTCTGCTCGACGATGAGCTGGCTGACCATCACGTCGGCGGGGTCGCCCAGGATGGCGGGGGTCAGGTAGAACCCGAGCGAGATGACGAAGACCAGCACACAGCCCGAGAAGACGGCCGGCACCGTCAGCGGCAGGAACACCTTCCGGAAGGCGGCGAACGGCCGGGCCCCGAGGATGTGGGCGGCCGGCACGAGCGTCGCGTCGACGCGCCGCATCCCGGCGTACAGGGTCAGCACCATGATCGGGAGCAGCACGTGCACCATGCCGATGACGGTGCCGATGTCGTTGCGCATCATTTGGACGGGCTCGGTGGTGAGGCCTGCGGACCGCAGTGTCGAGTTGACGACACCGGTGTCCTGCAGCCACACGGTCCAGGCATAGGTGCGGACCAGGATGCTCGACCAGAAGGGCAGCAGGACGAAGAACGTCAGGACCATGGCGGTGTGGCCCTTCGCGCGGTTCATGACGTACGCGTATGGATAGCCGATCACCAGGCACAGGACCGTGACGACGACCGCGATCCGGAACGTCGTCAGGTACGAGCGAAGGAAGACGGGGGACTTGCCGAAGAACTTGTAGTTCTCCGGCCCCGGGTCGGTGAGGCTGATGTGGAGCATGTCGAGCAGCGGCCAGAAGAAGGCGACCCCGAGGAAGGCGACCGCAGGGACGGCCAGCCAGTTCCAGCCGACCCTGCGTGCTGACCGTCTGGTCACTTCTGGAGCCACTCGACGAACTGGTGGGACACGGTCTCGTACTGCTTCGCGTTGAACGCGTCGTCGAAGCGGTAGGACGTGCCGCCCTTGCCGGCGGGCAGGTAGCCGTAGGTCGGCGCTTTCGGGTCCGGGGTCGCACCGGTGGTGGCCGGCGCGACCGGGTAGATCTTCGAGAGGTCCGCGTTGTGCTCGACCGAGGTGATGTAGGCGGCCAGCTTCATCGCCTGCTCCGTGTTGGGAGCGCCCTTGAGGACGACGAGGTAGTCACCGCCGAGGCCGTAGCCGTCCCAGACGACGTGGAGTGGCGAGCCGTTCTTCACGGCGGCGTACACCTGGCTCGCGAAGGTGAGGCCCATGCTGGCCTCACCACTGCTGAGTGCCTCGATGGTCTCGGTGGGGCTCGCCGACCAGATGATGCTGTCCTTGATGGTTCTGAGCTTGGCAAGCGCCCGGTTGACGTCGAGCGGATACAGGTCCTTGGGCGCCACCCCGTCGGCGAGGAGCGCGCCCTCGAGCAACCCGGTGCCCACCGGCTCCTTCCAGACCACCCGCTTGCCCGGAAAAGTCCTGATGTCGAAGAAGTCCTTCCAGGACGTGGGAGTGCCCTTGAGGGACTTGTCGTTGAAGGCCAGCACCGCGGCCCAGGTGTGCAGCGGCACACGGTACTTGTCGCCGTCGGCGCATGTGATGACCGCGCAGTCGAGCGGCTGCAGCAGGGCCTGGGTCTTGGCGTCGGCTCCGAAATCGCCCGCCACGTCGAGGAGGTCCCAGGTGACGCGGCCGGAGTCGACCATCGCCTTGATCTTCGCGTAGTCGGTGGATCCGACGTCCTGGACGACCGAGACGCCCGTCTCCTTGGCATAGGGCTTGAGCCAGGCGGCCTCCTGCGCGTCCTGGAGGTTGCCGCCGTTGGAGACGAAGGTGACGGCGGACCCACCGGCCGACTGGGGGCCCGTGCTCCCGCAGCTGGAGAGGGCGACGGAGGCGGCGGCGATAGAGGCGAGAGGGATGAGGCGCCGAGCGCGGAGGGGCCAGGTGAGCATGGACGGTCCTTCCCATGA
Organism: Actinomadura sp. NPDC000929; assembly: GCF_040492065.1. Lineage (NCBI taxonomy): Bacteria > Bacillati > Actinomycetota > Actinomycetes > Streptosporangiales > Thermomonosporaceae > Actinomadura > Actinomadura sp. NPDC000929. Next base: position 26,816 of record NZ_JBEUPA010000032.1, read on the forward strand.
AATGTATCCAGAAGATAGGAGTCGCGTGGGCTGAGTGTCAATGATTCAGGGACGATTCACCTTGCTCTATGTAATATGTATCCAAGATCGCTCTGGAGTCGTTGGCGGGCAGGTGGGAGTGGGAACCATGGCGGGTGAAACGGCGGACGCGGCCGATGCTCGGGGAGTGGCCCTCGTGAGTGGCGCTGCCGGGGGCATCGGGGCTGCGACCGCGCGGCTGCTCGGTGCCCGGGGGCACCGGCTCCTGCTCGCGGACCGGGCGGACTGCACCGCGGTCGTCGAGGAACTCCGCGAGGCCGGCTGCAGCGCGAGCGGGCATCGGGTCGACGTCCGGGATCACGAGGCGGTCGAGGACCTCGTCGCGCTCGCAGCGGAGTCTCCGGCCGGCCTCGGCGTTGTGGTCGCCAGCCACGGTGTCCCGGGCCCGGACGCCACCCTCGATCAGACGTCGCCGGACGAGGCGGCCGAGGTCCTCGCGGTCAACCTCGCCGGCAGCCTCAACCTGTCCCGCGCGGCCGCGCGGCAGATGGCGAGCCAGCGGTGGGGACGGATCGTCCTCGTGGCCTCGGTGGCGGGTAAGGAAGGCAACCCGCGCAGCGTCGCCTACAGCGCGTCGAAGGCCGGTGTGATCGGGCTGGCGAAGGCATTGGCGCGGGAGTTGGGCCCGATGGGTGTGCTCGTCAACTGTGTGACCCCTGGCGTGATCGAGACCGAGATGACGAAGCGAGCCGAGGGGCTCATGGACTACGTGCTGCAACGGACACCGCTCGGGCGACTGGGGCAGCCGGCGGAGGTGGCCGAGGCGATCGCCTGGTTGTGCTCCCCTGCCTGCACGTTCACGTCGGGAGCCGTGCTCGACGTGTCGGGCGGACGGGCGTCCTACTGATGGGCGGGAGCAGCGCGCCGGCCGCCGACACGAGAAGCCTGGACGAACGGATCGCGGTCGTGACCGGTGGTGCACGGGGGATGGGGCTGGCCTTCGTCAAGCGACTCGCGGCGCGCGGTGCCCGCGTGGTCTCGATCGACCGGACGCACGACCCCGTCCCACCTGCCGGCGGCGTCGGAGAAGCCGACGTGTGGAGGGTCGACTGCGACCTGACGGTCGCCGACGAGGTCGAGGCCGTCCTCGAACGCGTCGCGGAGGCATGGGGGCCCGTCGACGTTTGCGTCTGCAACGCCGGGGGCGGCACCGGCGAGATGTGGGAGAACTCGCCGACGCGGACCGGATGGCCGGCGTTCTCCGGTGCCTACCAGACCAACATGGCCACCGTCGTGAACATCTGCGGGCCGCTCGCCGCGGGGATGGCGGCGCGCGGTCGCGGCAAGATCGTGACGGTCTCGTCGGTCGCGGCGCTGCGGCCACGGGCGGATGGCGGCTACGCCCACTACGCGGCCGCGAAGGCGGCGGTGATCGCGTACACCAGGTCGCTCGCACGTGAGGTCGCGCCGTACGGCGTCAACGCCAACGTGATGGTCCCTGGGGCGGTCGGCACCGAACGCGTGCTCGCCAAGATCCGTGCCGTCGGGATGGAGGAGGCGCTGTCGACCATCCCCCTTGGGCGGCTGTGCAGCCCCGAGGAGTGCGCGGACGTGCTGGAGTTCCTGGTGACCGGCCCGTCGGACTACCTGACCGGGGTCGTTCTGCCGGTGGACGGTGGGATGAGCCTGTGAGGGCGAAACTGGTCTGGTCGGACAGTGCGACAGTGGTCTGTGCTCCGAACCAGTCGCAGCCCTAGCTTCCTCGTATGCCCAGCGAGACCCCTTCCGAGACCCTGGTTCGCGCAACCGTACGGACGATGAGCACCGCGCACCCGGAGGGCTCCGCGCTGCTGTGCCGGAACGGTCGCGTGGCCGCCGTGGGGGAGTGGGACCAGGTGCGCGGGCTCGCCTCGGCTCGGGCCGAGCTCCTGGATCTGCGCGGGGCCACGGTGCTCCCGGGATTCACCGACAGCCACAACCACATGCTCTGGACCGGGATGCGGCACGGAGCCCTGGACCTGTCCGGGAGCCGGAGCATCGCCGAGATCGGCGACCGCCTGAGAAAGTACGCCGCGCAACATCCGGACCTGCCCTGGATCACCTCGAGCGAGGGATGGTTCGTCGAGGACCTGGCCGAGCGCCGGATGCCCGACCGTGAGGAACTCGACGCGTACTGCCCCGACGTGCCGGTCTACCTGCCCCGCCTGGGGCACGCCGCCTCGGTCAACTCGCGGGCGTTGCAGGCCGCCGGCCTCCACGCGGGCAGTCCGGACGTGGCCGGCGGCCACATCGTCCGTCGTCCCGACGGCGAGCCGTCAGGTGAACTCCAGGAGGCGCCTGCGATGCGCCTCGTCTCGCGACTGGTGCCCGAACCCTCGCGACGCGAGGTGCTGCGGGCGCTCACGGACGTGCAACAGGAGTACCACCGTCGCGGTGTCACCGCTGTGATCGACCCGGCCCTGACCGCCCCGGAGCGGGCGGCGTACGCCGCGGCGCGCGACCGTGGTGCGCTCACCGTACGTACGACGATGATGCCGGTCCTGGAGCCGGACCTGTCGGACGACGATGTGGCCGGTTGGCTGGCCGGGCTCGCGGGCCCCACTGGCAGTGGTGACTCCTGGCTGAGGTACGGTGCGATCAAGGTCTTCCTCGACGGCGTCGTCTCGATGGGCACCGCCTGGGTGCGCGACCCTTATCCCGGCACCTGTGACCACGGCACCCGCATCGTGGCGGCCGACCGGCTAGCGCTGATCGTGCAGGAGTGTGTCCGGGCCGGCTGGTCGCTGGGCATCCACGCGATCGGTGGACTGGCCGTCGACGCGGCACTGGCCGCACTGGCCGCTGGCCCGCGCACCCGGGTGGCCGGGCTGCGCTGCTCCCTGATCCATGCCTACCTCGGACCCACCGCCGGCAACATGCGTACCGCCGCCGCTCTCGGGATGGGGCTGGCCGCCCAGCCGCAGATGCACACCTGGATCGCCCCGCGTCTCGCCGAGATGTGGGGGCGTGAGGTGGCGGACGCCGCATCCCCGCTGCGCTCCTGGCTCGACGCCGGAGTGGTGGTGGCCGGTGGCTCCGACTCGCCGCTGACCCCGACAGACCCGATCGCGGGCATCCACGACGCCGTCACCCGGCTGGTCGCCGGAAGGGGCGTGGCCGGAGCGGAGCAGCGCGTCGACGTGGCCACCGCCCTCGCCATGTACACCACCTCGGCCGCGTGGCTCGCCTTCGCGGACCACGAGCGCGGCGCCCTCGTGCCGGGGCGGCTGGCCGACTGGGTCGCGCTCGACAGGGATCCACTGGCCACCCGTCCCGAGGACCTTCGCTCGATCCGGGTCCTCCAGACCCGCGTCGGCGACCGCACCGTCTACGACAACCGCTGACGCCCGAAGAGAGGAACCTCCCCGTGGGCTACGAGAAGGAGTACGACGGCATCATCATCGGTGCCGGGCACAACGGACTCATCACCCAGGCCTACCTGGCCCGGACCGGCCTGAGCACACTGTCGATCGACAAGGGCCAACATGCCGGTGGCGGCCTGCAGACCCCCGAGGACAACGCCCTGCCGGGCTTCTTCCATGGCACCCATGCGGTGTCGCTCAAGGGCGTGACGTCATCGCCCTGGTTCAAGGACCTTCAGCTCGCCGGCTGGGGGGTGCGGTTCGTCGCCCCGGACCCCTCGATCACGAGCATCCAGCGCGACGGGCGCGCCATCGTCTGGTACGCCTCCCCGGAGCGGACCGCGGAGTCGATCGCCCAGTTCTCCGAGCGCGACGCCCGCACCTGGCGCACCATCGCCGCGGAGCACCAGGACGTGGTGCGCGAGCTCGTCGGCCCCGAGATGTCTTCTCCCGCGGTCGGCTCCGAGAAGCGGGACCGAATCCTCCGGGGCTCCGAGCTGGGCCGGCGCTACCTGAAGTACGCGCCGCTGTCGCCGCGCCAGTTCATCGAGGACACCTTCGAGAGCGACGCGGTCAAGGCGATGCTCCTGTACTACTGCGTCATCCGCGAGGTCGACGTCAACGTCCCCGACCAGGGCAACGTGGTCCCGACCTTCCTGGCCTCCCAGGTCCCGGGCGAGATCGCGGTCGGCGGCTCGTACTCGCTGGCGCGGGCGCTCAAGCACGACGTCTACGCGCACGGTGGCCACATCATGGAGCAGACCACCCCGCGCCGCATCGTCGTCGAGGGCGGGCGCGCGGTCGGTGTCGAGCTGGAGGACGGGTCGCTCATCCGCGCCCGCCAGTTCGTGGCCAGCAGCCTCAACCCGCACCAGACCTTCCTCCAGTTGCTCGGTGACGACTCGCCTGCCGAGCTCACCCAGAAGACCCAGGACTTCAAGTATCAGAAGGTGGGGCAGATCTTCGGGGTCAACGTCGCCCTCAAGGACGCCCCCGACTACACCGCCGCCGCCGCCAACCCGGACATCAACAAGGCACGGCTGACGTTCCTCGGCCTGGACGACCCGGCCGACGTGCTGCGGCTGTACGACAACGCCGACCGGGGCATCGTGTCCGACCAGGTGATGCTGATCGGTGGCTGTCCCACCGTGCACGACCCGTCGCAGGCGCCACCGGGACACCACGCGGCGTACATGTGGCAGAAAACGCCGTACGCGCTAGGGGGTGACCCCGCCAACTGGGACACCCACAAGGAAAGACACTTGGAGACGGTCCTGGACTTCTGGCGCGGGTACGCGCCCAACCTGGGCGGGGCGAACCTGCTCGGCGCGTTCGCCGGCACGCCGCTGGACACCGAGCGCCGGTTCCCCAGCATGCAGCGCGGCGACCTGTTCCACGGCTGGTTCGGTCCCGGTCAGCGCGGCGTCGACCGTCCGTTCCCCGGTATGAGGGGGCACGCCGTGCCCGGCGTCGAGAGGCTCTACCTGGCCGGCTCCAGCGCGCACCCCGGCGGGAACATCACCGGCTTCCCGGGCTACCTCGCCGCCTCGCAGATCGCCGACGAGGTGGGGATCTCGCGCTGGTGGGGCGTGCGCAACATCTGGGCCGAGCTGGCCGGGGGCGAGCAGTGAGCGGGCCGGAGCCGATCGCCGTAGCGACGCCCGCGCTGCCGGCGGGTCCGACCGAGCGGTTCGCCTACTCCTACGCCGTCCGGCATGGGCGTGACCTGTTCGTCTCCGGTCTCGTCCCGTTCGACCCGGAGGGCCGGATCGTCGGGATGGACGACCCGGAGGCCCAGGCCGAGCAGGTCTTCGCGAACCTGGCCGCGATCATGGCGGCGGCCCAGGGCAGCGTGGACGACGTGGTCGAGACGACCACGTACTGCATCGACCGGAACCACCTGCTCGCCATCAACGAGGCCCGGGTGCGTTGCTTCACCGGGGCGGTGAAGCCGACGAGCACGCTCCTGGTCGTCGCCGGCCTGGCCCGTCCGGAGTTCCTCGTGGAGATCTCCGCACGGGCGGTGCTCCGGTCGTGACGGCGTCGCTGAGGACCGACGTCCTCGTCGTCGGCAGGGGGCCGGTCGGGATGACGCTCGCGCTGCTCCTTGCCCGGTACGGCGTGGCCAGCACGGTGGTCGATCCTGCCGACCGTGAGATCAGGCTCAGCTCCAAGGCCGTGCTCATGCACGGGGAGTCGCTCGAGATCCTGGCCAAGGTGGGCGTCGGTGACGCGATCGGGCGGACCGGTGTCAGGCTGAGTGGATCCCGGGTCTTCGTCGGCACGAAGGAGCTCCGCCACGACCGGTTCCCCGTCCCCGACCCGGCCGGCTACGCGATGGCGGTCAACTTCCCGCAGAGCGAGACCGAGCGTCTGCTGCTCGACGCGGTGGACGAGGAACCGCTGGTCGACCTGCGTCTCGGACTCACCTTCCGGGGCCTCGTGCAGCACGAGACCTACGTGGCGGCGGAGCTCGTGGACGAACGTGGCGACCCGGTGCACGTCGACGCGGGCTACGTCGCGGGCTGCGACGGGGCCAGGTCCACCGTGCGCAAGCAGCTGGACGTCCGGTTCGAGGGCCACGCCCACGACGACCACTACCTGATCGTCGACGTGCGGGCGGACCTGCCGTTCCCCGACGAGCGCCGATTCGTCTTCCATCCCCCGGCCGGGGCCGGCCGCACGGCACTGATCCACCCCCAGCCGTTCTCGCTGTGGCACCTCGACTTCCAGGTCGGGCACCCGCCCGACCTGGAGTCCGAGGCCAGAGACGGGACGCTCGACCGCCGAATCCGAGCCGTCATCGGGGACCACGACTACGAGGTGACCTGGTCCACGTCCTACGTCTTCAAACAGCTCATGGCGTCACGGTTCTCGGTCGGGCGCTGCTTCCTCGTAGGTGATGCGGCGCACCTCTACGCCCCGTATGGCGCACGTGGCCTCAACTCCGGTCTGGCCGACGCCGACAACCTCGCCTGGAAACTCGGCATGGTCGTCACCGGGCAGGCCGCGCCGGCCCTGCTGGCGACCTATGGCGAAGAGCGGCACGCCGTCGCCCGGCACCACTTCTCCGTCACCTCCGACACGGCCGCGTTCATGGCACCCACGACCAGGCGCGGGCGCTGGCGGCGCGACCTCACGCTCGCACTCGCCACGCGGGTGCCGGCGGCCCGACGCTGGGTCGACGCGGGTCACTTCTACCGGCCCGAACCGGTCGCGATGTCTTCGCTCACTGTCCCGGACCCGATCGAGTCCCGTGCGGCCGTCAAGTCCGGAGAGCTGATGCCGGACCTGCCCGCCAGCCTCGCGCGCGAAGGCCACCCGCTACGGCTGCGGGCGGCGTACGGGCTGCACCCGATGGTCGTCGACGTCCCGCAGCCGGCCGGCGACCACGACGACGTGGAGGTGACTGTGCACCACCTCGGCGGCGGGCTGGGGCCGACCAGGTTGCCCGTGCGCGGGCGAGTGGCCCGCGAACGCGTCCTCGGTGCCTGCCAGGGCGGAGCCGCCCTCCTGGTCCGTCCCGACGGCTTCGTTTCGCGACGTCTGGACCGTGGGCCCTCTGGAGCCGACGGCGACGTCGTCGCCGAACTCGCCGACACGGCCTGCAGCCTCTACGGAAAGGAAGCCTGACATGCCCCAGAAGCCTTTCGCCTCCAGCGCGGACACGACCGCGAAGACCGAGACGCTCGAAGTCGTGGCCGACGGCGTCTACGCCCTCACTGCCGAGGGCGACCCGAACGTCGGCGCCATCGAGGGAGAGGACTTCCTGGTGTGCTTCGACGCCCGAGCCACGCCCAGCGCCGCCGCCGACTGGCTCGAGCGGCTGCGGCACCACACCGACAAGCCGGTGCGCTACCTGGTCCTCTCGCACTACCACGCCGTCCGCACCCTCGGTGCCGCCGCGTTCGAGGCCGACGTCATCGTCGCGCACGACCGGACCCGCCATCTCGTCGCGGAACGCGGTCGCGAGGACTGGGCCAGCGAGTTCACCCGGATGCCGCGGCTGGCCAAGGACCCCGAGACCGTACCCGGACTCACCTGGCCCGACCTGACCTTCTCCGAGCGACTCACCATCCCGCTGGGCGGAGAGCGCGGCGACCTGGTCCTCTGCCACCTGGGCCGGGGTCACACCGAGGGCGACATCGTGGCATGGCTGCCCGGGCAGCGGGTGCTCTTCTCGGGCGACCTCGTCGAGTCACGCGCCGCCCTGTACACCGGCGACGCCTTCCACCGCAACTGGGTGAGCACGTTGGACGAGGTGGCCTCGCTGGAGGCCGCGGTGCTCGTCGGCGGCCGGGGCGCCGTCAGCCGCGGACGGGACGCCGTCGACGAAGCGGTCGAGCAGACCCGCCACTTCCTCCAGGTGATGCTGCGTGAGGTGGGCGGCGTGCACCGGGCAGCGGGTTCGCTGCGAGACGCCTTCGCTGCCGCCCACGGCGCCTTGGTCGAGGACTACGGGCGCTGGCCCATCTTCGAGCACTGCATGCCGTTCAACGTCGCGCGCCTATGGGAGGAGCTCGACGGGGTCGAGCGCCCCACCGTTTGGACTGTGGAGCGAGACCAGCAGATCTGGGATCTGCTCCAGGGCGCATGACACCGACCCGACCGGAAGGACGCACGTGACCATCAGCTTCGAGGCGTCGAGCCTCAACGCAGAGGATCTGCGGGAGTCCCCGCTTGCACCACCGATCGCCCAGCCGCTCGCGGGGCCCATCACGACCCGCAGCCAGATCATGTTCTCCGCCGAGCGGCAGGGGATCCTGGCGGGTGTCTGGGAGTGCGAACGCGGCACGTCGCGATGGGATTTCCACGAGCGGGGGGAGTTCATCCACGTCCTCTCCGGACGGATGACGGTGCGGCAGGACGACGGCGAACCCGTGGAGATCACGGCCGGGCACACGGCGTTGTTCCCGGTCGGCTGGACCGGCATCTGGGAGGTGCACGAGAGGTTGCGCAAGGTGTACGTCGTCTTCCGGGCCGAGTGACAGCCCGCGGATCGGGTCGGATCAGTCATTCGAGGCCGGCGCAGCACTCGGCAAGAATTCGCACACCGTCCTCGATCGACGTCGCGGTCGCGCGGGCGTAACCGAGAACCAGGCCGCGCCGCTCGCTCGTGCCGTGGTCGTAGCGCCCCAGTCCGTAAACCTTCACGCCCCGTCGACCCGCTTCACTCACCAGGCGGTTCTCGTCGATTCCTTCAGGCAATCGCACCAGGAGGTGCAGCCCGGCGGCGATTCCAGCAGTCTCCAGTGCCGGCAGGTACCTGTCGAGTGCCTCGAGCATCCGTGCCCGCCTGGCGCGGTAGAGGCGTCGTGACCGGTTGAGGTGCCGCTCCAATTGGCCGTTGTCGACGAGCTCGGCGAAGATGAGTTGGACCAGCGCGGAGACACCGAGGTCGATCCCCTCCCGTGCCTCGACGACGAGCCGGTTCCAGCGCCCCGGCAGGACGAGCCAGCCCAGCCGAACCCCCGGCGCGAGGAGTTTCGTCGACGAGCCCACGAAGGCGACGCGGGCGGGCGCCATGCCCTGCAGGCAGCCTACCGGCCGCTTGTCATAGCGGAACTCGGCGTCGTAGGCATCTTCGAGCACCAGCCCGCCGACGGCTTCGGCCCAGTGCACCAACGCCTGCCGTCGCTCTGCTGACAGCACCACCCCGGTCGGGAACTGGTGCGCGGGGGTGACCAAGACCATGCGCACGTCGGGGTGTCGTTCGAGCACCTCGACCTTGATCCCGTCCTCGTCGACCGGGATCGGCACCAACTCGAGCCCGGCGGCCGATGCGAAGTCGCGCAGGGGCGGCCAGCCGGGATCCTCGACAGCGAGCTTGGTATGGCCGGCGCGTGCGGCCGCCCGGCAGACCAACCCGATCGCGTGGGTGGCCCCTGCGGTCGCATGGACGTGGTCGGGTTCGGCCACCACCCCCCGAGTGCGGCCGAGAAGCTCGCAGACGCTGATCTTGAAGGCCTCGATGCCTGACGGGTCGATGTAGTGGAGGTTGTCCCACTCCGTGCTGGCGAGGACGGTCTGCGTCGCTCGTGCCCACGCACTCGCGGGGAAGGCGGAGATGTCCGGCTGCCCGGCGGTGAGGTCGATCCGGTAGCGCGTGACCGGCTGCTCGATCACTGGGTCCTGCGGCGCAGCCCGCCACGACAGTCCGCACACCCGCGTCGCACCGCCCTGCGTCGCCTGCAGATATCCCTCGGCGATCAGCTGTTCATAGGCCTGTACCACCACCCACCGCGAGCATCCGAGCTCCGACGCCAGGTGTCGGGATGACGGCAGCGCGACGCCTTCACGCAGGCGTCGGCTTCGAATCGCGTCGCGTAGCGACCCCTCGAGCCGCGAGGTCAGCGTCCGCTCAGGCCTCTGGTCGATGTCGACCAGGGCAAGATCGGCCGTGAACTTGGACCGGCGGATCGCCATGCCCGCACTCTCCTCACAACTGGTCTGGCTGAAGGAGCGAATACTGGACTATACGACCGATCCGGCCGCCCATACAGGCCAGCGGGAACCAAGTCGAGGAACCGGTCGGCCGGCCGTGAGCGCAAAGATCTGGTAACAGAGGGCGGCGGCCGGTCATGCGAAGGCGGGATCAGGCTGGATGGGCTCGCTTGCCCGCGCCCGCGGGCCGGGAGGCGATCCCCGTCCCGGTCGGACACCCGATCTCGCGCTAGATCTAGGTAGTGATACCCGTACTTCACCCCCCGCCGCGACCTCTGCCCTCAAGGCACGCTGGACCGGTAAGCAGATGAGCTTGACGGAAGGCCGAACCATGAGCCAGCAGCAGACGCAAAGCGCGCCCCATGCATCCGGAGGCCAGGTGGTCGAGATCCGTGACGTTGCGACGACCAAGGCCCCTCTCGATTGCCTGGGTGCAGACGACCTCGCCCGGCGAACGCCCCGCGACCTGAGCCACGACCTGCGCACACCGCTGACCGCGCTTCGACTACACCTGGAAGAGGCGCTGATGTATCCCGAGGATCTTGATCCTTCTGTCACTTTGCGGGCGGCGATGCGTTACGTGCTGGCCTTGGAGCGGAACGTGACCGACTTTCTGTCCTCGAGCAGCCGGGGATGCGGCGTGCAAGTGCCTTCCCAGGAAGATGGTTGCCCAGGCGGTCGTGGGAAAGCTCTTGACCTGGGACCTGATGGCGCTGCCAGGCTCGACACCTGAGCTCCTCGCCTACGACATCGTTGGGCCGCTCACTCGTCCGACAACCTGAGCACTGGTTCAGCAAGTCTCGCCTAGGTCGCGTGGCGATGCGTGGTCGCGGCCCCGACCCCGAACTCGGTCGGCAACCGTCATCAAAGCCTCATCCGGCGTCGATATCTAGGGAGGAGGGGTGGGCCGGGCGTCATCGATAGGGAGGCGGCAGCGGTACGTCGCGTCGCTGACACACGGGTCTCATGCGTCACACCAGCCGCCAGGGCCCCGATACACACTTGAGTAACCATGAAAATTCGTAAAGCTCCTGGTGAGAGGCTTTTCGTCTCGGGGTTCCCGATTAGCATGAACTATGGCTCAAGACGCATCGCCGCAGGTGGTCGGTAGCCTCCCGCCCGACGCGATGGGCATCGTCGGCCGCAGGCGGGAGGTGGTCGAGGCGAAGAGGCTGCTCTCCGACACGCGGTTGTTGATGTTGACCGGTGTCGGCGGGGTCGGTAAGACACGGCTGGCGATACGGGTGGCAGCCGAGGTCCGGCGGGCGTTCCCGGACGGTGTCTGGCTAGTAGAACTGGCGGCGCTACAAGACGGTGACTTGCTGGCGCGCAACGTTGCAGCCGCTCTGGGGCTGCGAGATCGGTCAGTCCGGTCTTCGGCCGAGACCCTGGTGGATTTCCTGCAGGGTAAGCGCCTGCTTCTGGTGCTGGACAACTGCGAACATCTGCTCGAAGCGTGTGCGCCCCTGGTCGAGAAGCTCCTCGGTGGGGCCGGGGGATTGCGGATCCTGGCGACCAGCCGGGAGCCCCTAAGGGCCAGGGAGGAGGTGGTGATGGCGCTGGCTCCGTTGTCGGTACCGGACCGGGTCGAACAGGTGACTCCGCGTACGGTGGCCCAGTACGAGTCAGTGATGCTGTTCATGGAACGCGCGAGGGCGGTTCGGCCGGAGTTTGTGATCAGCTCCGAGAACAGCTCCATGCTGGCGAGGCTGTGTCGCCAGCTCGAGGGCATCCCGCTCGCGCTGGAATTGGCGGCAGTTCGACTCCGGGCCCTGTCACTCGAACAGATTGTCGACCGGCTTGACAATCGTTTCCGATTCCTGACCCAGGGATACCGGTCCGCCCTGCCTCGCCACCAGACGCTGAAAGCCACGGTCGACTGGAGCTACGACCTGTGCTCCTCGGCGGAGCAGACGCTGTGGGCGCGGTTGTCCGTGTTTCCCGCCGGATTCGACCTTGATGCCGCCGAACAGGTCTGCTCAGGGGACGGTATCGCGCATGAAGATGTCCTCGGTCTTGTGACGAGCCTCCTTGAGAAATCGATTCTTATTCGCGAGGACGATGACAAAATAGCGCGGTATCGACTGCTTGAAACTCTTAATCATTATGGCCAAGAGCGCCTGGATGAAAGCGGTGCGCAAACGTCTTATCGCCGCCGCCACCGCGACTACTACCGGCAACTCGCCGAACGGGCAAATCTTAATTGGTTCAGTCAGCGGCAGAGTGATTGGTTTGCCAGGATGCGCCAGGAACTGCCGAACCTGCGTGCCGCACTGGCCTTTTCCTTGGCTGATGCCGACCGGACTGAGGCGAGCCTGGACATCGCCACCAAGCTCTACGGGTACTGGGTCTTCAATGGAGCTCACAGCGAGGCCCGTCACTGGCTCGACCAGGCGCTCCGGAAGAATAAACGGTCGAGTCCGGCGAGATTCGAAGCGCTGGCCGTGGATGCGACCTTCGCGCTGATGCAAGGGGAGATCGATGTCGCCCTCCCCATGATGGATGAATGTCGAGAGCAAATCGCACATTCTGACGATGGCCGGTCGCAGGCCCTTCTCAAGCTGCTCTTGGGTCGGGCGTCCTTCTTGACCGGGGATCTCCCACGTGCAATAGGCGAGTTGACTGAAGCGCGTGACTGGTATCGCGAGAACCAGAAAAAGCTTGCCGATAACGGAAGTGTGAACGAAGCCTTCTTCGCGTCTTTTTACCTGGCTACTTGCGCAGCATTTCTCGGGTGTGACGGCTCGGCTGATCTCGCCGCCGAGTGCCTGAAGATGGCCGAATCCGCGGACGCCCCAGGCGAGATATCCATGGGGCGATGGGTCGTCGGTATCGACTGTTGGCGAGCCGGGGCCATCGAACAGGCCAGCGCATTGTTCAAGGACAGTCTCCACATAGACTATGTAATAGGCTATCGGTACAGTCCCGTCTGGAGTTTTGAGGCGCTGGCTTGGGCTGCCTCCGCCCAGAGGCAGTACGAACGCTCCGCTTGCCTGCTCGGCGTTGCCGACGCCCTCCGGCGATCCCTGGGTCTGTCTCTGGAAAAATTCCGGCCGTATGCCGATGCCCACGAAACTTGCGAAAAGCAATTGCGTTCTTCTCTGCAGCATGAGAAGTACGCCATGGCCTTTCGATTTGGGGCAGGTCTTGACTTCGACGAGGCGATTGCCTATGCGCTGGACACGGACAGCCCCGTGCAGACGCAAGCCGAGCCGCCGGATCCCAGCACTCCTTCCGTACTGACAAGACGTGAGCTGGAAGTCGCCCAACTCGTCGCGGAGGGCATGAGCAATAAAGAGATCGCCGCAAGGCTCGTCGTCGCTCAACGCACCGCGGAGGGCCATGTCGAGAACATACTCGTCAAACTGGGTTTCAATTCTCGCGTACAGATCGCCGCCTGGATTCTTGAGCACCGGAACGCTTCCCGATAGTGAGCAGACGGAGCGATCAGCCGGATCTGCTGTGGTTGGACAGGCCAGGGCGCTCGTAGGGCCGATGAACTTCGTCGCCGACGAGAGTGATCGGACCGTCGTAGCCGTGATCCCGCCGCAGGGCTTGCGTGGCCTTGGCTCCGGCGAGGCTCGCGCCGGTAATGACGATTCCGGCGTGTTCGGGCATGACGCTCCTTGTAGGTGGAGGGCGGGGTCAGAGCACTTCGAAGTTGGCCATCATCCCCATGTCCTCGTGTTCGGCGTTGTGGCAGTGGAGGAGGTAGCGACCGCGATAGCCGTCGAAGCGGGTGAGGATTTCCACTGACTCGCCTGGCCGCAGGGAGACGGTGTCCTTGAGCCCGGCGTCATGGGGCAGCGGCGCCCTCCCGCTGCGCGAAAGCACCTTGAATCCGACCAGGTGCAGGTGGACGGGGTGGTGGATGTCGGCGACCACCGCCAGACCTCCACGTCGCCGAGCCGGACGGTGACGTCGGTGCGGGCGGGGTCGAACGGCCTCCCGCCGACCACCCATCCGTGGCCGCCGTTCATGCGACCCGCGCGGAAGGAGAAGTCACGCACCCGCACGGCGTCCGACCGGCTCCAGGTGGGCAGGTCGGTCGACAGGACGCGGGGGACGCGACTGTCGTCCGGGGCCTTGCGCGCGACGCGGAAGGCCATCACGTCCCGGGTCCGCCCGGAACCCAGCCGGTTGACGACCTTGACCAGCCCGCCGACTGGGATGCCGGAGAGGTCGACGACCACGTCGTAGCGTTCGGCCGGTGCGATCGGCAGCGACCGGTGGCGGGCCGGTCCGGCGAGCAGCCCCTGGTCGGCGCCGACCTGGATCAGGTCCAATCGGCGGCCGTCCTCGGCGACCGCTTCCAGCTCGTAGTGCCGGGCGTTCGAAGCGTTCAGGACGCGCAGCCGGTACCGGGCGGCATCGACTTCGTGCACGGGCCACGGCGCGCCGTTCACCAGGATCACGTCCCCGAGGACGCCCGCGAGGTAGGGCTCCTCCACCCCCCGGCTCCGTGCGCAGCGCCGGGTCGAGGGACGGGTAGGCGAGCGTGCCGTCGGCGTGGAACGCCCGGTCCCCGATCATGAGCGGCAGCTCGCGCGGGCCGGACGGAAGGCCGAGCGCCTCCTCGGCGTCGTCGCGCACGATGTGCAGCCCGGCGAGGCCCCGCCAGATCGCGGGGGCGGTGAAGTCCATCCGGTGGTCGTGGTACCAGAGAAGCGTCGGCCGCTGGTCCAGCGGAAAGGCGTAGTCCCGCGTGAGCCGGGACGGCACCGCGCGCGGGTCGTGCATGCTCCGCGCGCCGCCCACGCCGCCCGGCATGCCGTGCATCCCATGCCCGCCCTGGACCGCGTCCGGCCATCCGTCCGGCAGGACGAGGTCGGTCGGATATCCGTCGGAGGCGGCCGGGGTCCTGCCGCCGTGCAGGTGCACGACGGTCGGCACTGGCAGCTCGTTGCGGTGCCGCACGCTGACCGGCCGTCCGCGTCGCGACTCGATCGTCGGTCCGGGGAAAGTGCCCTCGTAGGTCCACAGCGGCGTCCGCACGCCGGGCAGGACTTCCGCGGTCACCTCGCGCTGGGTGATCTCGTACCGATCGATGCCGCCAGTCGTGGCGACCGGCTTCAGCACTGGCGGCAGCGGCAGCGGCACCTGGAACGGCGGCGGCAGCCGAACCCGGCTGCTCAGCTCCGCGCCGGTGCGCGGTGGACGCCGGGCCAGCGCGTTGGCCGTCGTCAGGCCGGCGACGGCCACCGCCCCGAGCGCGCCGCCGGAGCTGAAAGGCCTGCGCCCGAACCACCCGATCGCCTGGGGAGAGCCCGGAGACAGAACCTCACCTCGGCGCGTCCCCGATGACCCGCCTGGCCTCCTCCGGCGTGGCCCGCCGCAGGAGCGCCCGACTCTGAGACTGGATCCCTCTTCCACTTTCCGCGGAAGGCGCACGATGACGTTCGAGAACACCATGTTCGGCGGCGGCGACGTACACAGCGCGACCGCTCTCTACGTGCCGCAGGATCCCACGCACCACGACCTGGCGTGGTGATGGCGTGCTGCGCTCCCATGGTCGAAAGGGCACATTGACCGCCGCACGCTGGCCGCCCACACCGGCGACCCGCCGCCCCCCAAAGGCCCTGGCTCCGCGCGCCCCCTCGGAACGGTCAGCGGCGTATCGACGAACGGCATCACCACTTTCTCCACAGCTCGGCACTCCACCCCGCAACGAGCACGGCTCGCAGTTGCGCGCCGCACCATGACGTCGCAACTGATGCGGTGCGGGGAGCAAACCGGCCCAGAGGACCCTCAGGGGTTCTGGTCTTTGCGGAGCCGGAGTCGCCTGAGCAGGTCGCTGAGGCCGCGGATCGAGGTGATGAGTGCCGAGCCGACGGCGCCCACCAGTGGCTCGCGTTCCTCTTCGGCGGTCGGGCCAGGGTCCGGTGTGGCGGGGACGGGGCAGCGCCCGCGGTAGGCCTCCAGTTGGGCGGCGGACGCCAGGCCGAAGAACAGCGCGATCGAACTGAGGAACGACCACAGCAGCAGCGCCATCACCGCGGTGAGCGGACCATAGGTGCTGCCGAACGTGGTGTGCTGGCCGGTGTAGAACGCCAAGCAGAACGTGAACAGGGTCCAGAGCGCCAAGGTGACAAGCGCGCCGAAGGCCAACCACGTGTGGCCGGGTTGCCTGCGGCGGGGAGAGGCGCGGAACAGCACCGAGGTGGAGGCCAGCGCGAGCAGGAAGCCCAGCGGCCAGCGCCCCAGGTCGAATGAGGTGCGCAGACCGTCACCCCAGCCATAGACCTCGGCGAGAGCGCCTCCGATGGCGTCGCCGCCGGCCATGACCGTGAAGCCGGAGACCATGAACGCGCCCGCCGTGACGGCCAGCATCGCCGCTCTGCCGTACTTGCGGTGGAACGGACGGTCGCGTTTCATGCCGTAGATCCGGTTCGCGCCGCGCTCGATCTGAGCCATCGTGCTGGTCAGGGACGCTAGCGCGGTGGCGAGCCCCAGCCACAGGGCCAGCGCGTCGCGGCTCCGCCACTGCTCGCCGAGCACCTCCCGGACGGCATCGGTGTCCCCGCCGGGGGCCAGTCGGCTCAGCGTCAGCTCGATCACTTGGCCCAACTGCTCCTGGTGGGCGACCGAGCTCAGCCCGACCAGGGCGATGGCACCGGGAACGATCGACAGGCACATCTGGAAGGCCAGCGCCCTGGAATGGCTCATGCCATCCCCGTACCTGAACCGGATCCAGGAGTCTCGGGCCAGGCGCCACACGCCGTACTCGCGCAGGGTGGTCCAGGCATCGCCAGCCGAGAGCTCCTCGCCGCTCATGGTCCGCGTCTGGGGCACGAGAGTCACCGATGTCACGGCGCAACCGTACCTTTGCCCTGATATCACCCGCCCTGCTCCGCGCTCCCGGGACTCAGGTCAATGCCACCTGCGGCCACCGGCCGCCCACGCGACGCCGCCCCCAAGAAGCAAATGGCTGAGGGTGTGGCCTCTCTGCGAGGACGCCAGGGGAACTGTTCCGGGAGCGAGGCCGCACGGTCGCCGCGTGGATTCGCGAGCGCCGCCTGGAACAGCGCCGCCGCGAGCTGCCCGAACCCTACTCGCGCCTGCCTGATCAGCGAGGGCGCGGCCCGGTGGGGGTTCTGCCGGCCTCAACATCTCCCAGGCGTTTCGTCATGCCTAACGAGTACCTACCCGCCAGTACAGGCAGGAGTGGTAGGAACGCGCACGTGGGCGTCGCCTCGCCCGGCAAAGACCAGCGCCTTACGTGTCGATATCGGATCCCGGTCGGCGGCCTGGCCTAACCAGACACTGCAACGAGGCCCTCCCGCCTCGCCACCGCCGCCCTCGGCGCCGGGTCCAGTGCTCTAGCATGTCGATTCGACAATTCCGGTCCACGTTGCGAAATGGACGCTCACATGTTCAGGAAGACTTGTCTGGCGACCGTCGTCGGCCTTGGCGTCTTGGTCGCTGCCGGTTGTGGTGAGAAGGGGAATGAGGAGACGGCGGCTGTGACGACGAGCCCCATACGTCCGCCCAAGAGTGGTGCAAATATCCGCGCATGTTCTCTCAATGAAAATGACATCGAACGGAGCGTCCCCCGAAAGGCGCCCGCGGGGGTTTTCTGGAAGCGTTTCAAGGGCGTTGCAGTGCCGTTCTCCCCGTCAGCCGGGCCAATGACCGTCCAAGGAGAAGTCGCGCGTTGCTACACGCACACGCCCAGTGGGGCACTGATGGCCGCGGTCCAAATCAGGGTGCGGCTCGAGCGGGCGGCTGGTTGGCAGAAGGTCCTGGGACAGCAGGTTGCTTCGGACGCGGGCAAGGCGACCTATGCGCAGACGCGGGGGTCTCACCAGGTCGTGCCGGCTGCGGAGGCGGCGCAGATTGCGGGCTTCCGGATCGTCTCGTACACCACGCAGAATGCAGTGATCGGAACGGTGTCGCGCGACCCGGCGCGCGGCGGACATACAGCCATGACTACGACCGTGAGGTGGGATGGCGACTGGAAGCTTGTGCTGACCTCGCAAGGCTCAGCGGCCTCGGTGCTTCGGGCGGACGACTCACTTTCTGGGTATGTTCGCTGGGGCGGCTTCTGACCCCCCGGGACACTCTGTGTGGTTGAAGGTGGGTTGCGTGGTCGCTGCATGTTCCCTCAGGTCCACCAGCCGGGTTGAATTGTCGTCTGTTTGGCGGCATGCCCAACAGGTCGGGCGCCCGGGGTGGCCCCACGTCCTGCTTTGGCCCGGCGCGATTGGCAGGTCACCTGGATCGTCTGGAGGCGTTCAGCGCTGCTATGTCGCACCGTCTGATCGCCCGGGAAGGCCCGCTGATACGGCACGGCGTTCACCGACTTCGGCTTCGCGCTCATCCGCGCATGGCGGGACGTGCTGCTGCGTGCCGCCCCGCCTGTCCCATGACCAACGAGCCGTGCGTTACCTGGCCATGACCCGCGAGGCGGCAACCTCCACCGTCCAGCCCGGCGGCACCGTCACCACCTGCGACCGCGCCCCACATCACCGGATCAGCTGCCGCGATTTCCTGGAAGACCATCAATGGCACGCCGAGCAGCAACTTCGGCCCGCCCAGCCTGACCTTGCGGGGCGGTCGGCGTTTGAGGTCGGCGACCACGGCGTCGGCTCCCGGCCCGGTCTGCTCGGACATGAATCGGACCCCGCCATCGCGAGTGCGGCCGGGAGCCGGCAGGCTCGATCAGCCGATCGGTGGTGCGAGGTATTCCAGCGCATAACCGTCGCCGGAGGGGGTTACGCGGGCGATGCCGGGGGAGTCGAGGTGGGCGCCGGCCACGAAGTGGTGTGGTCGGGTCAGTTGATCGAGGAGCGCCCCTCGCGCGGCGCGGGCCTGGGACTGGTCGCCGTCGAGCTCCCAGGAGACGTTCGGCTGCTCGAATTGAAGCGTGGGAACGTGAACGGTGTCGCCCCAGACGAGAAGGTGACCGGTGCCGCTCCTGATGTCGTAGACGGTGTGACCGGGTGTGTGGCCCGGTGTCGGGACCGCAGTGGCCCATTCGTTGATCGCGACCTTCTCCGCCACTGGCACGACCCTGTCACGGATCGGCTCGAGCCGCCCCGTGAATACCGAGGCGTCGCCCGCGCCGATCCATACACGCTCGAGTGCGGTGAACGCCCCCGAACCGTTCGGTGTGATCAGGCCGCTCACATGGTCTTCGTGCTTGTGGGTGATGGCCACGTCGGTGATCTGCGCACGATCGATTCCCGCTTCGTCGAGCGCGTCGTAGATCAATCCCATGGTGGGGTCGTGCCAGACGTCGGACGCACCGGTGTCGATGAGAATCGATCGCGTGCCGTCGGTGACGAAGAAGGCGTTGACCGACAGCCGCAGGTTGTCGTCGGCCAGGGGGACGGCGGCCGGCAGCTCATCGAGCGGGCGCCCCTCCTCGTCGCGGAGCCGTGTCGGTGGCATGTCGATGTACCCGTCTCGCAACGAGACCACCTGCAGGTCGCCGAATGCGAAGGTGGCGTGGTGCCGGCCACTCGAGATCAAACGCATGGAACCTCTGTCATGTAGGGCGCACGACGTGCGTCTCCGATAGAAGACTCATGTCTTCTTTAGAAGAAACCATACACTGCGGCGGCGAGGTACTCGTCGATTGAGGAGCACAGTGGTCGAGCAGGACAGAGACGCGGCCGAATCACAGCACGGTGATGACCTGGCCGGCGCGTTCGGCGGTAACGTGCGGCGCCGTCGCGAGGAGGCGGGCCTGACGCTGGAGCAGTTGTCCGCACAGTCGTCGGTCAGCCGGGCGATGCTGTCCAAGGTCGAGCGCGGTGAGAAGAGCCCGACGATCGGCGTGGCGTCCAGGATCGCCCACGCGCTCGACGTGTCGCTGTCGGACCTGATCGGTGCACCGACCGCTGCGGTGTCAGGTGTGGCCATCGCCTTGCGTAAGAAGGACCGTCCTGTTTTCCGTGACCCGGAGACCGGCTTCGAGCGGCACATAGTGTCGGCGGCCCCGGGCGCGGGAGGAGCCGAGGTGATCGTCCACTATCTTCCGGCGCAGGTCTCGACCGGGCTGCTGCCCGCGTATCCGCCTGGTACGGAGAAACAGATCGTGGTGCTCGAAGGCACCCTGACCGTCGCGATCGGGGGGATCAGCGAGACCCTGAACACAGGCGACTCCCTGTTCGTCCAAGCCGACGCAGAGCACGGCTTCGCCAACCGAACGAACGCCCCCTGCGAATACATCATGGTCATCTCGCGGAGAACCTGATCGGCTGCAGCACATCCCTGACCTGCGGCAGGCGGCTAAGCGTTCCATTCCGGCCAGATGGTCGCGGCACCCCGACCCGGACACCAGCCACCGCGCCCTTGCTGCGGGTAACGAGCCAGGCTGGGACGAGTTGGCGCACGTGCCACGGCGAGTTGGAGACTGACCGCTCACCTCGGCTGGAGACGTCAGAGACGGCGCGGGCCTGGGAGACCGCAGCCCCCGGCGAGCTTGGTCAGCGAGATTCACGGTGCTCCTGGTGACATTTGCATCTACTGACCGGCCGTGATTGCGGCGAAGGTACGGGGACCAGGAAACCTCATTGCAAGGAGTACCCCCATGGCCAGGCTGGTGGTCTGCAACATCATGTCTCTCGACGGCTTTTACGCCGACAACGACGGCAACCCGCTCGTACTGGAGATGGACGCCGCGTTCGACGCCTAAAACCTGGAACGTCTGCGGGTGGCCGAGGCCCTACTGCTCGGCGCCGACTCGTACCGGATGTTCATGGGGTTCTGGCCCGCCCAGGTGGACAACCCCGAGGCCTCGACGGTGAACCAGGAGTTCGGCGGAATCTACGGGCGCATCAAGGTGAACGTGATCTCCGATTCTCTGACGGGTGACGACATCGCACCCTGGTCGGAGCAGACCACGGTGATCGGGCGTGGAGAGGCGGAGTCCCGGGTCAAGGAGCTCAAGCAGCAGACCGAAGGCGACCTGGTGACCTTCGGCAGCCGGATCACCTGGAACGCGCTCCTTCAGGCTGGCTTGGTAGACGAACTGCACCTGGTCGTCGGCCCCCGCGGCGCTGGGTGCGGGCACGCCCCTCTTCACCGGCGCGTCGGGCCGGTTGGGCCTCGCGGAAGTCCGCAGGCTCGACGGCTCCGACAGTGTCGTGCTGCGATACGAGGCGTCCGTCGCCTGATGAGCTTTCCGCTCATATCCGCCCGGCTCTGGTCATCAGCGGACGTCGCCGTCCTGCCGCAGCCCCTACCCTGGTCGTCCGCGACGGGAGGCCAGGTGGTGGACGGGTACGAGCAGCGCTGGCATCTCGACCGCGTCGTCCGACTGGCGCCGGGCGGCGCGGTCGCCTGCAGCGCTTTGTTCCCCACGTTGCAGGTGGCTCTCGCCTTCGGCTATCCGGGCGGCACCCGCGCAGCGCTCTGGAGCCTGGCCGCGAGCGCGGTCTATCTACCGCTTCACCTGCGTCATCTTTGGCACGCGGCCCATGGCGCCCGACCGCCGGCCGGGCTCTGGACGCTGGCGGCCATGGCGGTCGTGATTCTCGGTGCGACACCGCTGGCCGGGGCCACGTGGGTGCGGGCCTATGTGGCGTTGATCGTATCGGCGGTACTGGTACTGCCCAGCCGCTGGTCTTACGCGGTGAGTGTCGCGCTGGTCCTGGCGTCAGCCCCTGTGGGCTACGCGATGGGGCTGGCGTTGACGGAGGCGCCATGGGTGTGGTTCACCCTGATGTGCGGCAGTACGGCATTGCTCCTGCTGGTCTGGCTGGCCGCGGCGCTCATCCGCCTGCAGTCGGCCCGTGAGGCGCTGGCCCAGCAGGCGGTCGCGCAGGAACGCCGCCGGATCGACGACGACCTGCGCTCCACGCTCGGTTCCGCGCTGGCGGCGATCGCCGCCCGGGGAGAACGGAGCCGCGAACTGCTCGCGCAGAGTGATCAAGACCGTCTCGAGGCAGAGATGACCCGGCTCTCCGAGGACGCCAGGGCCACCCTCGCCGAGGCCAGACAGCGCGTGCGGGGCTATCGGCGGCCCTCGCTACGCGCCGAACTGGAGACCGCCGCCGCGCTGCTGTCGGTCGCGGGCATCACGACTCGCCTGGACCTGCCGCAGGGCCCGATCCAGGCGACGATCGGCGATCGGCCGCGAGCGGCCCTGCGCTCCACGGTCACCCGCCTGCTGCGCGACCGCACGGCCCGCGCGTGCGTGATCACGGTCTCCTCCCACGGTGGCCGGGTCCAGTTGGAACTGCGCACCGACGACTCGGCCGAGACGATCGAGGTGGCCGCGTGAGCGGAATGATCCCGCCGGCTTGGGTGATGCGGCGCCCCCACTGGCCCCTGGTCGCGCTCATCGTGCTGTGGACCGCCCAGGCGCCGTTCTACACGACGGTCGGCCTGAGCGAGGGCACACGGCACAGCCCGCTCCTCGCCGTCCCGCTGGCGTCCACCATCGGAGCCCTGCAGCTGCGGCACAGCCTGCACGCCGCTCGCGGAGAGCTGCCGAGGGGATGGCCCTGGACCCTCACCGCGCTTGCCCTTCTGGCCAACGTCCCGCTGCTGTGGTTCGGGCAGGACTGGGAGGCGCTGGGCATGTTCGTCATCGCCTCGGCGATGTTGCTGCGCGGCTGGGCCAAATAGGCAGTGGCAGGCGTGCAGCTGCTCATCACCGAGCTGGTCGGCGTGCTGGGCGCGATGTCCCTGCCCGGGTCCACGACCACGCTGGCCGTCGTCATCGGCGTCTACAGCGTCGTCATGCCCGCCCTGTACGCGGGTGCGCTGATCGGCGGGACGCGGCTGGTGCAGCTGGTGAACGAGCTGTACGCCACCAGGACTGAGCTGGCCGCCAGCGCCGTCGGGGAGGAACGCGTGCGGCTCTCGCGCGACCTGCACGACCTGCTCGGCCAGAGCCTGTCGGCGATCTCCCTGAAGGGCGACCTGGCGCTGCGGCTGCTCGCCAAGGACCCCGCCGCGGCCGGCGCCGAGATCGAAAGCCTGACCGAGGTGGCCCGGGAGGCGCTGCGCGACACGCGCGCCATCGCCCGTGACGAGCACGCCGTGTCGTTGAGCACTGAGCTCGACGGGGCGGCCGCCCTGCTCGGAGCCGCGGGAGTCCACACCCGCCTGGACGTGGCCGAACTGCCGGCTCTTCCGGTTCCCGTCCAGAGCGCACTGGCCTGGGCGATCCGCGAAGGAACCACCAACCTGCTGAGGCACAGCCAGGCCCATTCCTGCGCCATCAGCTTGTCGCGCCATCAGGGCACGGTACGGCTGGAGATCATCAACGACGGTGTCCGCGGGACCGCCGAGCACGGCTCGGGCCTGTGCGGTGTCGCCGAACGGGCCCGGGCGGTCTCGGGAACAGTGTCGGCCACGGTCCGCGACGGACGGTTCCGGTTCCGCGTCGAGGTCCCCGAGGAGGCCACGTGATCCGCGTCCTGATCGCCGAGGACATGCACATGATCCGCAGTGCGCTCGTCGCGCTGCTGACGCTGGAGGACGACATGGAGGTCGTCGCCGAACTGGAGCGCGGGGACACGGTCGTCGCCACCGCACTGCGCGTGCGGCCCGACGTCGCGGTGCTGGACATCGACATGCCCGGACTGGACGGGCTGACGGCGGCTGAGCATCTCCATGACAAGCTGCCCGGCTGCCGCACCCTCGTGCTCACCGGGCTCAGCCAGCCCGGCAACCTCCTGAGGGCGCTGAAGGTCCACGTCCAGGGCTTCATCGTCAAAGACGCCCCCGCCCAGACCCTCACCGACGGCATCCGCCGCATCGCCCGGGGCGAACGGGTCATTGACCCCGACCTCGTCGCCGCCGCCCTCGAAACCGGCAGCAGCCCCCTCACCGTCCGCGAGACCGAGGTTCTGCGCGTCGCCGCGACCGGCGTGCCGGTGACCCAGATCGCCAGCGAGCTGTCGCTGTCGCAGGCCACCGTGCGCAACTACCTCTCGAACGCGATCGGCAAGGTCGGAGCCCGCAACCGCATCGACGCCATCCGCATCTCCCGCGACGCTGGCTGGCTCTAGACGAGCCGGCCAGACCGGCGAATTCGAGTGCGACCTCGCCTTGCTGGACAGCGATGGCCACGGCTTGACCGCTGGCGAGGCTGCGTAGAACTCGCTGGCGAAGAGCTTGGCCGGTAGGGCACCGAGGGGGTGACCAAGGCGATGACGGCTTCGGCGACCTCCAGAAGCCGTTCCGCGCCGGCCTCCTCGGCAGTGGCGGCGACGGCGCCTCACCGCCCAGCGTCTGGGTGGGTGCAAGCTCGGCAGTGTCGGCCTTGTGGTGCGCGGGGCGGCAGTACTCGTCCTCGCGGCCTACGCCGCGAGGACGCCATCGCAGCCGGTCTCAACGCGTCGCTTGTCACCACCGTCGCCGCTCAGAATCGGTAGCGGAGAATGCGGGCTCCTTGCCGAGACAGGGCCGTGCTGCGGGCGGTGAGACGGGTGAGCGCGCGTAGGGGTTGCGGGAATCGGGCTACTTCGGGTGCGCGGGTGAGGATCTGCTCTTCGATCAGTTCGAGGCCGGCGTCCCAGGACTCTGGTTCGTGTGGGTCGTCGAAGCCCTGGGCGGCTTTGATGCCGAGGGCCTTGATGGTCGGGTGGTACTTCATGGCCCAGGCGGCGAAGCGGGTGTAGCCATTGAGCGCGAGCTCGCCCGAAGGGAAATGGCCGGCCAGCGCGCGGGTCATCGCCTGGAAGGAGTCGCCGGGCATGAAGGGGAGCAGCCCCTCGGCGACGATCATCGCTGGCCGGTCGCGGGGGATGGCGGTGAGCCAGTCGGAGGTGGTGAGGTCGGCTCCGACCAGGTGGGAGCGGCCGGGCAGGCAGTCGGCCCTGAGGTGGACCACTTCGGGGAAGTCGATGTCGTACCAGTCGACGCCGGGCGGGGGATCACAGCGCAGCATCCTGGTGTCCAGGCCGCAGCCCAGGTCGAGCACCACGCATCCGGGGTGGGCTTCGATGAAGGAGCGGACGACGTCGTCGAGCTTCTTGGCGCGTAGTGCGGTGGTGAGGACGAGGCTGGGCTTGACCTTCAGCTTGTCGAAGTCGTAGTCGATCTTGCCGGCCAGGTCGGCGGAGAGCGTGTCGCCGAGGATCGGGCTGGGCAGTCCGGCGTCCAGGGCTCTGGCGTGGAGGGTAAGCAGCAGTGTTTCCTGGATCAGCCCGAGCTTGGGTTGCCAGCGTTGCATGGGGCTTCCTTAACGGCGTAGCGGATGACGAGCCGCGAGGTTCTGCAGCCACGTCAGGGATTCGTGGGCGGCCTTGATGCGCTCGGTGCGGTGCCTCTCGCCGCCCGCGATGTCGATCCCTTCGTCGGCGATCTCACCGAACGCGCTCAGGCTTTCGAGCTTGCGCTGGATGACCTTCTGCCAGGCGTCGTCTTCGATGCGGTAGTAGGAGACGCGATCGCCCGGCCTTCTCACCTTCTTGACCAGGCCGATGGCCGTGAGAAACCGCATGTTCGAGGTGAGGGAGGCGCGGCTCGCCTGGATGACCTCCGCGATCTGCCCGGCGGACTGCTCCGCCGGATCGCAGATCATGAGCCAGCCGAGGATGCGTCCGGTGATGGGCGGCAGCCCCCACTCCTCGACGCAGAAGGCGGCCACCCGCTCCACCCAGCGGAGCAACCGGTCCTGCTGTTCCTCAGCGCTCATCGTCGAACCTCCGTTGTTGATCGTGTGGCGGTCACTCTGTCATGGCGGCCACCGACTCATAGGTGGGTGTCGGGGTGATGCCCGGGAGCCTGGTCTTGCGCAGGTAGAGGTCGAACCAGTCGATCGCGAGCGCCATCGCCTCCTCCAGGCCCGGGCCGGTGTAGAGGCCGAGCACGTCGTAGGGCAGCACCGCGAGCCGCTTGGGCTCGCCCGCTCTGGCGAAGGCGCTTTGCGCCTCTTCGAGCATGTGGTACGGGTCCCAGCCGCCGTTGGCGATCATCAGCAGGGGTGTCGGCGCGAGCCGGTGGATGAGGTTCTCCGGCGCGAAGGTGAGCAGGTGCTCGGCAGAGTCGAGGGTCTTCTCATTGCGGTAGGCGGGGAACAGGCGGGTCGACATGTCCGGCGTGTCCTTCACACTGTCGCCCTCCAGCGTCAGGTGCGGCACGCGAGCGCTCTGCCCGCCTTCGTAACGCCGCTGCCAGTCCCGCTGCAGTTGGTCGCGAAGCGCGTGGACACCAGCACGGCCCCGGAGGCGTTCCAGGTACCGCCATCCGTTCCACACGCTGGGGCTCTGCACGACGACGCACTTGATGCGCCGATCGAGCACCGCTGCCTGGGTGGCCACCGAGCCGCCGACGCTCACCCCCCACACGCCGATTCGCTCCGGCTGCACTTCGGGACGGGTCTGCAGGTAGGAAACCGCGCTGCGGAAGTCCTCCACCTGCCGCTCCGGGTGGTCCAGGCCGCGCGGCTCGCCTTCGCTGGAGCCGACCGTGCGGTAGTCGATGGCCAGCACCGCGAAGCCGGCCTTGGTGAAGTACGGCGCGAAGAACGCCAGCGCCTCTTTGACCATCACCCCGCTGTGCCCCAGCACCAGCCCGGGGACCGGGCCGCTCGTCTCGGGCAGGTAGAGATCGCCCGCACAGCGGGTGCCGAGGCTGTTGAAAGTCACGTGTTCCACAGCTTGCTCCGGATTGAGGCGGCTAGTTATTTCAACTATGACTGAAACAACTAGCGATCGCAACCCTCGTACCACTCCGCGTTGAGCTCCTTCACTGTCCGGGCCGGCCTTCGAGGTCATCCTGGACTCGGCCGTTGTGGCGACCTGGCGGTTGCATGCCTGCTCCACCGACCGGGGCCGGTTGACCGGCATGGCTCCCGGTCCGCGCCCGCGTCAGCAGCGGCTGTTCGCGACGCACCGGGCGACGGCCTGCGCGGGGGCGGGCACTAAGGGCCGGGCGCCGGAGTAAAAGGAAACCGGTGAGCCGGTGTTAGAGGTTCACGCGGTAAACGGTCGGCGGGCGGCCCGTGCGGCCCTGCTGCTGGCTGCCGATCGGCGTGGCGATCCCGGCTCGTTCCAGGCGCTTGAGCACGCGCCGCGCCGTGCGCTGCTGCACGTCCAGGTGCTCGGCGACGTCGTGCGCGGTCAGGCCGTCCGGCCGGTCTGCGACCAGCTCGCGAAGCCGGGCCAGCGTCTGGGCGTTGAGGCCGACGCGGCGGGCCAGCAGCGGCAGGCTCTCGACGCCGCGTTCGGCCGGGGGCTCGTCGCCGTCGGCGGGCTCGATCACGATGTCGACGTCGTCGGCCATCGCGACCACGCCCACCGAGGCGCCGATCGCCGCGGCCCTGCCGAGGGCCCGCTTGGCCAGGGACTCCGCCTCCGCCGCCGTGCGGCCGATGCCGAAGCCGATGTGCACGCTCGGGTGCCGGGCGGCGAGCCGGTCGAGCAGCGGCAGCCGGGTGAACTGCTCGGTGGCCTGCTCCAGGAGGCCGCGCGTGGTCACCATCAGGTGGCGCCCGCCGGGCAGCGGCGCGAGGCTGCCGCCCAGCGTCACCACGTCGGCCGCCAGGGTGTCGTCCGGGCCGGGAAGCTCGATCAGGCCCAGCGCGACCTGGGCGTCGCCGACCTGCTGCCCGACCGCGGTCAGGATGAGGGCCTGGATGGTGGAGCGGATCGAGAAGCGCGACGGGGCCAGCCGCACCGTGTGCATCAGGGGCTCCAGCACGTTGTAGGCGGAGCCCAGGCAGGTGATGGCCACCCGGGTGCCGTGCCGGTCGCGCGCGTTGCGGTGGAACGCGACGATGTCCTCGGACGTGAGGCCTGCCTTGTAGGGCAGCACCTGGACCTGGTCGGTCGGCAGCTTGGCCTCGGTGAGGGTCTCCAGCACTTCGGCGCGGCGGAGGGTGTCGACCGACACGCGCGTCACGTCGTGGCCCAGGCGCAGGAGCTCCACCAGTGCCCGAAGCAGTGTCGCGCCGTCATAGGAGACGTACATCGAGGGCCGCGTCACCACGCCCGCGGCGGTGGCCAGGGTGTAAGGGACCACGCCGGTGAACAGGAACGCGTCGACCTCCTCGGGGGCGGTCGCGACGACCTCCACGGCCTCGCCCTCGTGCCGGTAGGGGAGGCCGGTCATGACGGCGCCGCCCATCTCGGAGCCCACCGCGACGGCGCGGTGGACCAGGTCTTCGGGACCCACGACCCCGATGGTGATGGGCACTCTCGGCTCCTCTATTTAGGTCCAGCCCTCAACCGTTCAGGTTAGTGCACCCCCGTCGGGCTTCGTTACTTCCTGGCTCGGCCTCTTGACGGACATCCTAGGGTGAAATAACTTTCGGCCCAGACCGAAAATAGGTGGGACGCGAGGACGGGGAGAGGCATGGGCACGGACGGCGAGCGGTTCCCCGATGCGCTGGGTCCGAGCGGCCGGACGATCGGAGCCGAGGAGCGGCGGGCGGTGCTGCGCGTCCTCGACAGCGCCGTGCTGTGCAGCACCTTCGGCACCGAGGCGCGCGCCCTCGAAGCCGAGATGGCCGCGCTGTACGGCCGCCGCGCGGCGATCGCGTCGAGTTCGGGCACGGCGGCGCTGCACCTGGCCGTCGCGGCGGTCCGCCTCGACCCCGGGGACGAGGTCATCACCACCCCCATCTCCGACTTCGGAACCGTCGCGCCGATCCTCGCGCAGAACGGCGTGCCCGTCTTCGCCGACGTCGATCCGGCCACCGGCAACCTGGACCCCGCCGCGGCCGAGGCGGCGGTCACGCCGCGCACCCGGGCGATCATCGCGGTGCACCTCTTCGGCGCGCCCGCCGACCTCGCCGGGCTCCGCGCGGTCGCCGACCGGCACGGCCTGCTCCTCATCGAGGACTGTGCGCAGGCCTGGCTCGGCACCACCCCCGGGGGCGGCCTGCTCGGCACGGTCGGCGACATCGCCTGCTTCAGCTTCCAGCAGTACAAGCACATCACCGCAGGCGACGGCGGTCTGTGCTGCACCGATGACGACGAGCTGGCCCGGCGCATGCGGCTGTTCATGGACAAGGGCTGGGACCGGACGATCGGCCGGCTGCACCTGTCGCTCGGCCTCAACTACCGCATGACCGAGCTCGTGGCCGCGGTGGCGCGCGCCCAGCTCGCCAAGGCCGCCGGGGTCGTCGCCCGCCGCGCCGAACGGGCCGGGCAGCTCCTGTCCTCGCTCCGGGACCTGACCGGAATCGGCCTTCCCGATCCGGAGGGGCACGCGTGGTGGCTGTTCCCGTTCACGGTGCCGGACGACCCGGGCAACCGCGTCTGGGCGGAGGAGCTCGCCGCGGAGGGTGTCCCGGCGGTCGCCGGATATCTGGAGCGCCCTCTGTACGCCAATCCGGCGCTCGCGGCCGAGCCCGTCTACGGCTCCTCGCGCTTCCCGCTGGAGGGCCGGTCGTATCCGGCCGGGCTCTGCCCGAGCGCGGAGCGGCTCATCGACCGGACGCTGGTCATCCTGCACTGGAACGAGGGCTACACGGCCGACCACGTGGAGGCGATCGCCCGCGCGGTGCGCCGCGTGCACGCCCGGCTCGCGTAAGAGGCGGGCCCGTTCGCCGGGCTCCGCGGGCACGATCGACACGGTTCCGGCGGCATAGCGTCCGGCCGGAGACGGGCGGCAGGGCGCCCACTGCGCCTCCCGCCGCCCGTTCCCGCGCCGGATCCGGCTGGTCAGTGCGCCGCGGTGGCGCGCAGGTCCTCCAGGCAGGCGATCACCCGGTCGCGTTCCGAGGGCGGCAGCGCGGGGCCGTACGGGTCGTGCGCCGCGGCCTCGGGGATGAGCCCCTCCCAGACGGCCGCCCACAGCATGCGCTGCACGTATCCCTCGATCGGCGCGTAGAACGTCGCCGCCGCGAACCGGTCGAGCCGATTGGAGGCTTCGACGAACGCCGCGTGGTCATGTCCCGTCCAGGCCCGCAGCACGCGTGCGCTCAGCTCGGTCTGTGCCGCGGCGATGCCGACGAGCGCGGTGTCGGCACCCCACATGAACGAGGGCCCGTACATGCGGTCCTCTCCGGTGATGGACAGCTTGCCGGTGCCGCGGCCCGCCCAGATCGCCTCCTGGCATCCGATGGCGCTGTCGAGCGTCGCCGTCTTCACGCCCAGCATCGCGGGGAGCGCCAGCAGGTCGCGGATCAACTCGGGCGGGTACGGGTAGCCGCCCGCCTCCGCGTGCAGGTAGAACCCGACGAGCGGCAGTCCGCTCTCGGCGGCCACTCGCTCGTGCAGCCGCACGGCCTGGTCGTGCCCGTCGGGCTCCTCGCGGAGCGCGGCCAGCGGGTAGACCATCACGGCGTCCGCACCGAGCTCCGCCGCCCGCACCGCCATCGCCACCGTCGCGTCCGAGGCCGCGGCCAGGGTCGGGGCGGAGACCGAGCGCGGCACGCCGACGCCTGCCACGATCGGCGCCGCGGTGGCCAGCCGCCACGTCGTCAGCACCCTGGCGCGGTCGTCGGCGGAGAGGTGGAGCCCGCGCCCGGTGTGGGCCCACACGGCCACGCCGCCGATCGGTTCCGCGGCGATCCGGCCGGCGTACGCCGCGAGGGCGTCGTGGTCCACGACGCCCTGCCGGTCCATCGGGGTCACCACGGCGGGCAGGAGGGTGCCGCGCAGCCGGTCGACGAGGGCGTGCATCGTCGGGTCTCCGTTCCGGGTCACAGGTCGTGGCCGAGGCCGGGGGCGGTCGGGACGTCCACCCATCCGTCGACGGCGGTGAACACCGAGGGCGCGAGCGGTTCCTCCCGCACCAGCAGCGGCCCCACCAGGTCCGCGGGTACGGTGGCGCCCGGCAGCGCGGAGGCCAGGTGCAGCGCGGCCAGCGTCGCCACGCCCAGCTCCGGCATGGAACCGACCTTGACCGCCAGCCCGGCCGCCTCCGCGATGGCCGCGATCCGCAGGGCGGGGTGCAGCCCGCCCACCTTGAGGATCTTGATGTTGAGCACGTCGGCGGCGCCGCGCCGCACGATCTCCAGCGCGTCCTGCGGCGACTGCATGCTCTCGTCCACCATCACCGGGACGTCCAGGCGCTCGCGGAGCCGGGCCAGCCCCCCCAGGTCCCAGTGCGGCAGCGGCTGCTCCAGCAGGGAGAGCCCGGCGTCGGCCATCCTGGCCAGCACGGGCAGCGCCGAGAGGTCGTAGCCCTCGTTGGCGTCCAGGCACAACTCGGCGTCGGCGGGCAGCACGGCCCGGACGGTGCGCACGAGGTCGAGGTCGCGCTCGGGGTCGTGACCGCCCTTGACCTTGATGTGCCGGAACCCGCGCCCGGCGTAGTCCGCGGCCTCCGCCGCCATCTCGTCCGGCGTGCCGAGGCCGACCACCCAGGCGATCGGGACGCGCTCGCGCACCCGGCCGCCGAGCAGCGCGGTGACCGGCCATCCGGCGAGCCGCCCGGCCAGGTCGTGCAGCGCGATGTCGAGGGCGGCCTTGGCGACGTGCTGGCCGCGCAGCGCGACGTCCATCGCGACATGCGCCCCGGCCCGGTCGAGGGGATCGAGGCCGATCAGGGCGGGGCTCAGGTGCTCCTCGACGGCCGCGGCGACGCCCGCCAGCGTCTCGCCCGTGTAGGCGGTCATCGGCGAGGTCTCGCCGACGCCGATCGCTCCGTCCGCCGTCTCCACCTCCGCCACCAGGCTGATCAGCTCCGTGCTGACGCCGCTGCTGATCTGGAACGGGCGGCGGTAGGGGGCCCGGACGACGCGCGTGCGGATCGCGGTGATCGGGCCCCCGGTCGCGGACGGGCGCTCGCCGGGCCGGGGGAGGGCGACGCTCAAGGCTGACTCCTCTGCTGGGGTCGCAATGAGAGGGCAAATGATTTACGGTCTAGACCGTAAGTAGCGTGCTCGGTCGATGTCAATGCCACCGACGACTGGAGGGCGGCCCCATGCGCCTCGGCCTGTATCTGAACCTGTACGGTGACGCGGCGGACCGCCCGTCCCTGGACGACGCCGTCGAGCAGGCACGGCTCGCCGAACAGGCCGGCTTCGAATGGGTCGTGCTGGGCGAGCGCCACCTGCACCGGCCCGGCTATCACGAGATCCTCACCTC
Source organism: Actinomadura sp. NPDC000929 (assembly GCF_040492065.1). Lineage (NCBI taxonomy): Bacteria > Bacillati > Actinomycetota > Actinomycetes > Streptosporangiales > Thermomonosporaceae > Actinomadura > Actinomadura sp. NPDC000929. The sequence goes on from NZ_JBEUPA010000032.1 coordinate 58,587, forward strand.
GCTGACCTGGATCGCGGCGCACACCGAGCGCATCGGGCTGGCCACCGCCGGGATCGTCGCGCCGTTCTACCACCCGGTCGTGCTGGCCCAGACGCTCGCGCACATCGACGTGCTGTCGGGCGGGCGGCTGACGGCCGGGTTCGTGCTCGGCTACCGGCCGGAGGAGTTCGCCCTCTTCGGCGTCGCCCAGCGCGAGCGGGTCGCCCGTTTCGAGGAGTGCGTGGAGCTCCTCACCCGGTTGTGGACGGAGGACAAGGTGACGTTCGACGGGAGGTTCACGCAGGTCGAGGAGGCGTTCCTCGCCCCGCGTCCCGTCCAGGGGCCGCGCCCGAGGCTCTGGAACGGCGGCCGGGTCCCGGCCGTGCTGGAGCGGACGGCGCGCATGTGCGACGGCTGGACGACCTCGTTCAACGAGCTCGACGCCGACCTCCCCGGGAAGATCGAGGCGTACCGCGCGTACGAGCGAGGCCCCGGCACGCTCGGCGCCGAGGTGATCGTCTGCCGCGAGGGCTACTGCGCGCAGACGTCGCAGGAGGCGCGCAAGACGCTGGAGGCCCCGCTGCGCGACCTGTACGACGCGTACACGGGCTGGAAGCGCACGTCCTCGGACGCGGGCCGCTACGCGCAGGGCTGGGACGAGATCGTCGACCGGAGCGTGATCGGCTCGCCCGGCCAGTGCGCGGAGCGGCTGGAGCACTACGCGGCGATGGGCGCGGACGGGGTCGTGCTGCGCGTCCAGCCGCCCGGGATGCCGCAGGCGGACGCCCTTCGCGCCATCGAGTCTTTCGGTCACATCATTTCCGGCTGAGTCCGAAACTCGTGCCTGACCTTGGCCGCGGCGGACACGATGTCGGCGAGCGCGTCGTCGTCCGCCATCAGCAGGTTCTGCCGGAGCCAGACCACCGAGTCTTCGGCGGCCTCGGCCGCCGGGCAGGACGCCCCGCCCGCGTACGGGCGGAGGGCGGCCTCGCGGGACAGCGACCGGTATCCGGCGTCCAGCGGGACGCCCTCGGCCGCCATCGCCGCGATGAAGTCGGCCTTGGAACGACCGCCGAACTCCGCCCGCGTGTAGCGCACGATGCCGAGGTGCCTGCTGTGCCGCGTCGTCCCTTCCGGTCCCGGCAGCAGGCTCAGCCCGCCGACCGCCGCGAGTTCTTCGGCCAGGTACGCGGCGGCGCGCTCGCGGGCGGCCACCTGCCCGTCGAGCAGCGCGAGCTGGGGAGCCAGCACGGCCGCCTGGAACTCCGTCATGCGCAGGTTCCAGCCGATTCCGGGATGTTCGTACCAGCCGCCGCCGAGCCGCCGCCCGACGTTGTGCAGCGACCAGAGCCGCTCGTACAGCGCCCGGTCGCCGGTCACGACGACGCCGCCCTCCCCGGCGGTCATCGCCTTGCTCGACTGGAAGCTGAAACAGGCCACGGCGCCGAGCGACCCGGCCGGGCGCCCGTGCCGCGCGGCGCCGTGCGCCTGCGCGGCGTCCTCCACGAGCGGGATCCCGAACGCCTCCAGGTTCTCGGTGTCGGCGGGAGCGCCGGCCAGGTGCACGGGCATGATCGCCCTGGTGCGCGCTGTGATCGCGCGTTCCACCGCCGCCGGGTCCAGATGCAGCGTGTCCGGGGTGACGTCGGCGAGAACGGGCCGGGCGCCCGCGAGAACCACCGAGGTCGCGCTGGCCACGAACGTGTAGGCGGGCACGATCACCTCGTCGCCGGGGCCGACGCCGAGGGCGCGCAGCGCGAGGAAGAGGCCGACCGTGCCGTTCACCGTGCAGACGCCGTACTCCGTGCCCGCGGAGGCGGCGAACGCCGTCGCGAACTCGGTGACCTTGGTCCCGTCCGTCGCGCCCCACGCACCGCCGTCCAGCACCTCCAGCAGCAGCGCGCGCTGCTCGGGGGTGGCGGGCGGCGGCCAGGCGGGCCAGCCGGAGGTGCGGACGGGTGTACCGCCGTGAAGGGCCAGCCTCATCGTGCTCCTTCCAGAAGCCGGGTCATCGTGCCGAAGAGGAGCCGGTCGCGGTCGGCCGGGTCGAGCGGCGCCAGGACCACGCGTCCGAGGCCGACGCGCAGATCGAGGAAGAGCGCGTCCGAGCCGAACACCATGCGGTCCGCACCGACGTCCGCCACCAGCCGCGCCAGATGCCGGGCGGTCATCCGCGAGCCGCAGATCTCCAGCACCACGTTCGGGCACCGCCGCGCGACGTCCGCCGCGGCGGCGAAGCCGGACGGCCACAGCCCGGCGTGGCCCATCAGCAGCGGGACGGCCGGATGCCGTCCGGCGACGGTCGCGAAGCGCGCCGGGTCGGACCAGGGCGAGCCGTACTCGCCGTGCGACAGCACCATCGAGCCGGTCGCGGCGGCGACGGCGAACGCGGGCTCATAGCCGGGACCGTCGAGCGGGTGCCCGTGCGTGTCCGGATGCAGCTTCACCCCGATCATGCCGGGCTCGTCGAGGAGGTCGCGCACCCGCCCGGGAGCCTCCGGGTCATGCGGGTCGTAAACGGCGTAACCGAGGAACCGGCCGGGCCAGCGGACGAGTTCCGCGAGCAGGAGGGCGTTGCCTGCGCGGGCGTCCGGGCCGACGCCCAGCAGATGCGAGACGCACATCGCGGCCACCCCGCAGCGGTCCATCTGCGCGACCAGACTCTCGGTCGAGGTGTCGGGGATGGCGAAGTTGAACCAGCCGCCGAGGTGGCCGTGGGCGTCGACGACCCTGCCGCGCCAGGCGTCCGGATCGTTCATCGGCCGTCACGACCGAGCCCGAGCAGGGCACGCGCGTTGCCGCCGGCGATCAGCGCGACGTCGGCGTCGGGCAGGTCGAGATGGTCCAGCTGGAAGCGCGGCCCGGCGTCGTCGCCGGCCGGCGCGCCCGTGCCGAACCACACGCGGTGCGCGCCGTAACGGCGGACGAGCCACTCGACACTCTGATGCCCGTTCAGCGTCGCCGTGTCGACGCCGATCCCGGCGTGGGCGTCCATCAGGTCGGCCAGCTCCCGCAGGCTTCGGTAACCGGTGTCGATGAGGATGAGGCGCAGCCGGGGGCAGCGCGTCGCGAGCCGGTGGATCTCCTCGAACGTGGCCGAATTCCAGCCCAGCAGCACTGCCGTGCCCTGGTCGGACAGGTCGCCGGCCAGCGCCAGTCCGTGGGGGCCGGTGAGCGCGAAGCGGTGCTCGGCCGGGCAGAGCCGCACCAGCCGCGCCGAGGTGCCGCCGGTGCCGAGCGGTCCCGGCACGAGGACGGGCACCTGCACGAGCCGGTCGGACACCGTTCGCGGCTGGCGGGAGGTCGGGTCGTAGAAGAGCGCGTGGGAGTGCACGACGCACGCCAGGTCGATGCGGAGCCTGTCGAGTTCGGCGACCAGGCCCTGCTCGTCCACGCTCGCCACGTCGTCCCCGGGGATCGGGCCGAGTACCCGGTCGATGTCGATGACCATGGGCGGTCAGCCCTTGAGACCCGTCATCGCGATGCTGTCGGTGAGGTAACGCTGGAGCAGGCCGAAGACCAGGAGGCTCGGCACCACCGTGATGGTCGCGCCCGCCATGACCTGGTTGATCGGCACGTTCTCGCTCTGCAGCGTCGCCAGCCCGACGGTGAGCGTCTGCATCTCACCGGACTGCCCGATGACCAGCGGCCACAGGAAGTCGTTCCAGTGCCAGAGGAAGACGAAGACGCCCAGGGTGGCGAGCGCGGGCCGCACCAGCGGCAGGACGATCGTGGTGAAGATCCGCCACTCCGAGGCGCCGTCCATCTCGGCGGCCTCGAAGAGCTCGTCCGGGAGCTGCACGATGAACTGCCGCATGAGGAAGATCGCCTGCACGTTGGCCAGCGTCGGCACGATCATGCCCCAGTAGGTGTCCACGCCGCCCAGCCGCGAGACCAGGATGTAGGACGGGATGAGCGTCGCCTGGAACGGCACCATCAGCGTGGCGAGCAGCGCCCAGAAGACCGCGTCACGGCCCGGGAAGCGCTTCTTGGCGAAGGCGTAGCCCGCCATGGACGCGAACAGCAGGATCAGCACGACCGACACGAACGAGAAGACCAGCGAGTTGAGCGTCCAGCGCGGGACGTCGGAGCTGGACAGCACTTGCTCGAAGTTCGCCAGGGTGATCCTGTCCGGCAGCAGTGCGTCCGGGAAGGTCTGCCCGCTCTCGGGGGCGAACGCGACGAGCACCATGGCGGCGAACGGGGTGATGGTGACGATCGCGGTGAGCACCAGCAGCACCGGCAGCGTGAGCCGCCCGGTGCGCGCCGCGGTGCGGGACGAGGCCATGGCGGTCAGTCCTCCTTGCCGAGGAACCGGCGCTGGACGAGCGAGACGCCCAGCACGAACACGAAGATCACCAGCCCGATCGCACTCGCGTAGCCGAAGTCGAAGAACTTGAAGCCCGAGTCGTAGAGCATGTAGACGAGGGAGTAGCTGGAGCGCACCGGGCCGCCGCCGGTCATCACGTACATCGCGTCGAAGACCTGGAACGCGCTGATGGTCTCGATCACCATCACGAAGAACAGCACCGGCCGCAGCAGGGGAAGGGTGATGTGCCGGAACCGCTGCCACGGCCCGGCCCCGTCGATCATGGCCGCCTCGGTGAAGGACCGCGGGATCGCCTGCAGCCCGGCGAGCAGGATCAGCATCGAGTAGCCGAAGCCCTTCCACGCCGAGGTGAGCGCGATCGAGGGGAGGACCAGCCCGCCGTTCCCGAGGAAGTCGACCGGACCGAGTGAGGCGAGCCCGAGCAGCCCGTTGACCAGCCCGTCCTCGGCGTCGTAGATCCACTTCCAGATCACGGCGGCGAGCACGATGCTGGTGACGTACGGCAGGAAGAAGATCCCGCGGAACAGCCCGCGCCGCCAGACCACCCGGTGCAGCATCGCCGCGGTGCCCAGCGACATCAGCACGGTCAGCGGCACGAAGACCACCACGTACAGCAGCGTGACCGTGAGGCTCTCGCGGAACAGATCGTCGCCGCCGAGCCGGGTGTAGTTCTCGATCCCGACGAACGTCCACTCGCCGTTCAGCCGGTAGTCGGTCAGCGACAGGAAGACCGCCCCGAGCACCGGCCCAAACCTGAACACCACGAACAGCAGGAGCATCGGGGCCGCGAAGAGCAGTCCGGCCCGGGCCTGCCGGCGCCGCCGGGCCCGCCCGGCTCCGCCCGGC
>NZ_JBEUPA010000033.1:0-62913 GCF_040492065.1 Actinomadura sp. NPDC000929
AGCACGCCGGTGCCGCCCGCGCGGGCGACGGCGACGGCGAGGTGGGGCGCGGGCCGGCCGAACGGGGCGACCCCGATGATCTCGGTCCGGGGCCGCTCGCCCCGGCCTGCGTCCCGCCCGCCCCTGCCCGCCATGCACAGCCCCCCGACGTCCCGCGCGGTCCGGCGCGTGACCGGCGCGGCTCGCAACAACGGAGCGCCACACTACGGTCGGCGACGGCATGATCACGGGGACGACACACCCGGGGGCGCGTTGATGGCGGCCCGGCGAAGGAGATTGGAACGTCCCTTGACGCGCGGCGGGGGCCGGAGGTGGCCCCGGCCTGGGTCTCCCGCCGCCGCGGCCACATCGCGCATAATGGCGATCACAGTCCGTGGCGGTGTGCCGCGGACGGGCCAGGCGGGGGCGCGATGGCGACGCTGAATCCGGCGACGGGGCGGTTCCGCCTCCCCGCGCGGCGGCGGGAGGCGGCGGGAGGCGGCCCGGACCCCGTGCGGGCCGCCCTCGCCCCCCTGCTCGCGGCCCATCGCGCCGCCCACCCCGGCGGCGCCCTCCCGGGAGCGGCCGAGGCCGAACTGCTGCGCGGGTACACGGTGGCCGAGCGCATGCACCGCGGGCAGCTCCGTAAGTCCGGCGCCCCGTACATCACCCATCCGCTGGCCGTCGCGCTGATCCTCGCCGGCATGGGGCTGGACACCACCACCCTGGTCGCCGCGCTCCTGCACGACACCGTCGAGGACACCCCGTACACGCTCGGCGAGGTCCGCGCCGACTTCGGCGACGAGATCGCGGTGCTGGTGGACGGCGTCACGAAGCTGGACGGCCGGCGCTGGGGCGACCGCGCCGAGGCCGAGACGTTCCGCAAGATCGTGCTGGCCGCGGCGGCGGACCTCCGGGTCCTGGTGATCAAGCTGGCGGACCGGCTGCACAACCTGCGGACGCTGCGCCACCAGCCCGAGCACAAGCGCGCCCGCTACGCCCAGGCGTCCCACGAGCTGCTGGTCCCGTTCGCGGAGCGGCTCGGCATCCACGTCCTCAAGCGGGAGATGGACGACCTCGCCTTCGCCGCCCGCGACCCCGGGGCGCACGAGGCGACGCGGCGCGCCGTCCGGGCGGCGCTGAGCGGGGCGGGCCGCACGTTCGGTCCCGCCACGGCGCTGCTGCGCCCCTCGCTCGCCGAGCACCGGGTCAGGGCGCGGGTGGAGGTCCGTCCGTCGCACCTGTACGCGGTGCACCAGTCGTTCGGCGGCGGCCTGGCCGGGCTGCGGCCGTGCGAGGCGGCGCGGCTGCTGCTGGTGGTGGACGGCGCCGAGAGCGACTGCTACATCGCGCTCGGGGCCGTGCACGCCGCGCTGCACCCGGTGGCCGGGCAGGTCCGCGACTTCATCGCGACGCCGAAGGACAACCTGTACCGGTCGCTGCACACCCGGGTGATCAGCCCGGACGGCGACCCGTTCGAGGTGATCATCCGCAGCGAGGCGATGCACCCGGTCGCCGAGTACGGCATCGTCGCGCACATCCGGGACGCGGGCCGCGACACCGGTCCCACCGTCGCCGAGCGCCGCGACCTGGTGTGGCTGAGCCGGCTGCTGGCCTGGCAGTCCGACGCGCCGTCCGGCGAGTTCCTGGACCGGCTCCGCGCCGACCTCGCCGCCGGCAACGTCGCCGCGTTCACCACCCGCGGCGACATCGTCCCGCTGCCCGCGGGCGCGACCGCGCTCGACTTCGCCTACGCGCTCGGTCCCGGCACCGGCGACCGCTGCATCGGCGCCGTCGTCAACGGCCGGCTCGCGCCCATGTCGGTGCAGATCCGCAGCGGCAACGTCGTGCAGATCCTCACCGACCCGGCCGGCGCCCCGTCCGAGGACTGGCTCGGCTTCGCCGTCTCGGTGCCCGCCCGCGTCCGCATCCAGCAGCGGCTCGCGCTGCGCCGCGCCGAGGAGGACGCCGAGGCCGGCCGGCGCCGCCTCGTCCGGGCGCTGGCGGAGCGCGGCGTCGACCTGCTCGCCGCCGAGGCGCGCGGCGACTCCCTGGCCGTCGCCCGCGACCTCGGCTACGGCGACGCCGACGCGATGTACGGCGCGCTCGGCACCGGCGCCCTCGGCCTCGACGACCTTCTGGCCCGGTTCGTCCGGCCCTGAACCGCCGATTACGCTGGTCCCGTGGTGATCACATGAGACCGTTCGAGTACGGCGTCGACGGACCGAAGGTGATCGTGGCCGGAGTGGACGGCTCCGAGACGTCGCTGCGCGCCGGCGCCTACGCGTGGGGCCTCGCGCGCCGCGCCGGCGCCCGGCTCGTCGTCGTGCACGTCACGTCGGTCGCCTCGATGGGCACCCTCACCCCGGGCGGCGCCGCCGCGCTGCGCGAGACCGCCGAGGAGGTCACCGCGCAGATCCGCGCCGAGCTGGAGGCCGCCGCCGGGCGCGAGCAGGTCCGCTACGACCTCGTCACCGAGCTGGGCGACGCCTACACCGTGCTCGCCCGCGTCGCCGACGAGTCCCGCGCGGACGCCGTGATCGTCGGCGCGTCGGCGCAGGCCGGGCACCGGCTCATCGGGTCCGTCGCCGTCCGGCTGGTCAAGGCGGGGCGGTGGCCGGTGACCGTCGTGCCCTGACCCCGGTTCGGCCCCCGCTCGCGGGGAAGGGCGGGGTGGACGGCGGCGACCGGGGCGGAGGCGGCGATGGCGGATCCCCTACTGACGGAGATCGGCTGGGCGGGGACGGCGCTCCGGCTGGCCGGCACCCTCGAACCCGGCGGCGCCGTCCGCGAGATCGAGCTGCTCCTGCGCGAGCGCGACGGCGACGGCCTGCTGCGCGTGCCCGCCTCGGCCCGCGAGCGGGACGGGCGCGTCGCGTTCGAGGCGGAGGTCGACGTCGCGACCCTCGCCGGCGGGAACCCGCTGCCCGGCGGGCTGTGGGACGTGAGCCTGTCGGTCGGCGCGCCGATGGAGACCTCCGTCGTCCCGCTCGGCCCGGGCCGAGCGCCCGGCCTGGACGCCTCGCCCCTGCGGCGGTTCCTGCCCGACTCCTGCACGGTGATCGTCTACTTCGGGGCCGGCGGCGCCCTCGCGATCGACGTCGGCGGCCGCTCGCACGTCGCCGGATCCGTCGCGGCGGACACGCTGAGCTGGAACGAGGAGCGCGAGGAGATCGTCGTCGCTGGGCATCTGGACGTGCGGCGGAGCGGCAGGCCGGTCTCCGGGACGTTGATCATGACCGAGCGCCGCTCGCGGCACGTCTACGAGGTCATCGCGATGCTGGAGGAGCGCCCGGACCGGCTCGGCTACCGGGCGGTGGTGCCCGCGACGCGGGCGTTCGTCGACGACCCGCTGCCGCGCGGGACCTGGGACGTCTCGCTGTGCCTCGGCTTCTCCGGGATGCACCGCGAGGTGCGGCTGCTGGCGCCGGACGAGCCGGTGGACGTCCGGGTGCGGCGGCGCCTGCGGCACGTCCGGGTCGTCTCCACCGCGGCGCCCGGCCCGCTGACGATCACGGTCGGTCGCGTCTGAACGGGCGGTCCCACGGGGACTGCCGGGACGTCGCCGCGACCACGGCACACAGCAGCGCCACCACGGCCGACCCGCCGGCCAGGTTGATCGCGGCCGTGGCGAGCGCCGCGTCGAGGCGGGCGTGCAGGGTGAGCGGCAGGATCGCCAGCAGCGCGACCGCGATCCCGCCGATCCAGGCGAACGCCCGGACCGGGCGCGCCGCCGACGACAGCAGCAGGTGCATCAGCGCGGTGGCCTGGATCACCGCCGCCGCGGCGCACAGCGCGTAGCTCGTCGCGGCGGGCGCCGCCGCGGTGTGCCCGCCCGCGAACACCGGCACCTCGACGCCGAACGCCGACCGCAGCCCGATCGTCACCGCGAACGCCGCGCCCCCGCCGACCAGCGCGGCGGAGACGCCCGTCCACCACAGCGGGCGCAGCGGCGCGCCGGAGCCCTCCCTGGAGATCTCCTCGTGCAGCGCGACGAAGTCCTCGTACCGTCGGGGCGGCGCCTCCATCGGCCGCCGCCGCGCCGCGGAAGGGCAGCGGAACGAGCGTTCCCACGGCCGTGGCGCTGGGCGGCCGGCGTGCCTGCCCGGCAGGCCTCCGGAGTTCCGCCCGAAGGATGAGTCGGGCATGTTCCCTCCCCCGGTGCGACGTAGGTGTGCTACCCGTCGCCGCAGCAAGGAATACGCCCAACCTCACCATTTTGCAGATGTTTGGCCGCGTTCCCCCTTATGGCAGAACACGGCGGATCCCCGGGAAGCCGCGCTTCCCGGGGATCCGTTTCGCCGGAATCGTCAGACCAGGCCGGCCTTCTCCAGCGCCGCGCAGCAGGTGCCCGTGATCAGGCGGGTCACCACGTACGGGTCGACGTTGGCGTTCGGGCGGCGGTCCTCGATGTAGCCCTTCTTCTCCACCTCGACCTGCCACGGGATCCGCACCGAGGCGCCGCGGTTCGACACGCCGTAGCTGAACTCGCTCCACGGGGCGGTCTCGTGCATGCCGGTCAGCCGCCGCTCGATGTCGGCGCCGTACCCGGCGACGTGCTCCTGCGCCTTCTCGGCGAGCGCCTCGCACGCCGCGATGATCGCGTCGTAGCCCTCGCGCATGGCCTTGGTCGAGAAGTTGGTGTGCGCGCCGGCGCCGTTCCAGTCGCCCTCGACCGGCTTCGGGTCGAGGGTGGCGGACACGTCGTGCTCCTCGGCGATGCGGTACAGCAGCCACCGGGCGATCCACAGGTGGTCGCCGACCTCGATCGTCCCCGCCGGGCCGATCTGGAACTCCCACTGGCCGGGCATGACCTCGGCGTTGATGCCGGAGATCTTCAGCCCCGCCGCCAGGCAGGCGTCCATGTGCTGCTCGACGATGTCGCGGCCGAACACCTCGTCCGAGCCCACACCGCAGTAGTAGAAGCCCTGCGGGGCCGGGTAGCCGCGCTCCGGGAAGCCGAGCGGGCGACCGTCCTTGAAGAAGGTGTACTCCTGCTCGATGCCGTACCAGGAGTCCTGCGCCGCGAACTGCTCGGCCACGGGCCGCAGCTTGGCGCGGGTGTTGGTCTCGTGGGGGGTGCCGTCCACGAGGTACACCTCGCACAGCACCAGCTTGTTGTCACCGCCCCGGATCGGGTCGGGACAGGAGAAGACCGGCTTGAGCACGCAGTCCGAGTGGTCGCCGGGCGCCTGGTTCGTGCTGGACCCGTCGAACCCCCAGTCCGGCAGCTCGGCGCCGTCGGCGAGAATCCTCGTCTTCGACCGCAGCCGCGCGGTCGGCTCGGTGCCGTCGATCCAGATGTACTCGGCCTTGTAGCTCAACGTCGGTCCCTTCGTTCGCTGCCGGGCCTTTGCGGGTTCGGCCTCACAGAACGTGCCAACCGGGCATTTCGCGTCTGTTGCCCGTTTGTGAACGGCGTGTAACACGCGAGACGACCTGCTGAGACGTTGCTCACACCGGCGCCGCGCCGCCGCTCCCTCCGTCCGACACACCGTCCGACACACCGCCCGACACGCCGCCCGGCACGCCGCGCGGACACCGCCCCCGACCGCCCAAATCGGTATTTAACATCCCATGAAATGGCGTGCCACCATTTATCAGACGCTTCCCACTCACTTGACGAAACCCTCGGATGTTTCTTTACTTCTCGCTCACCCGGTCGTGCCATCTCTTCTGTTCAAGATGAGCGAGGACGCGCCACTCCGGCGCGCCCCCACCATTGGCAACAGAACGGGGAAAAAGGATGAGGCGGACTCTCGCGGCCTCGCTCGGTACGGCCGTCGCGCTGGCGGGGCTGGCGTCCTTCGCACCGGCCGGGCACGCCGCCGACGGCGGCAAGGGCAGGCGGATCCACATCGTGCGGCCGGGCCACTCGATCCAGAAGGCCGTCGACCGCGCGCGGCCCGGCGACGTCATCCGGCTCGAGGCCGGCGCCTACGAGGGAGGCGTCCTCGTCCGCAAGCGCCTGACCATCGAGGGGGACGGCGACAGGACCGTCCTGCACCCGGGCCGCAGGGACCACTGCGCCAAGGCCGGCGCGGCGGGCCAGGGCATCTGCGTGATCGGCCACCGCAAGCACCCGGTCAGGGACGTCACGATCAAGAACCTGAGCGTCCGGGGCTTCAAGCAGAGCGGCGTGTACGGCCTGTACACCGACCGCCTCACCGTCGAGCGCGTCCTCGCGGCGCGCAACGGCGAGTACGGCATCACGGAGTTCCGCTCCACCCGCGGCCGCTTCGTCAAGAACCGCGCCATCGACAACTCCGCCGACGCGGGCTTCTACGTCGGCGACATCCAGAACGCGCGCGGCACCGTCGTCGCCTACAACCACGCCTCGGGGAACGCGATCGGCCTGCTGGTCCGGCACGCCCGCCACGTCCAGGCCTGGGAGAACGAGCTCGTCGGCAACTGCACCGGGGCCGCGCTCGTCAACGACGACCAGAAGGGCGGCCAGGGCGACACCAAGCTCTGGAAGAACAAGATCGCGAAGAACAACCGCTTCTGCCCGCAGCACGAGGACGTCCCGCCGCTCGGCGGCACCGGCGTCCTCGTCTTCGGCGGCGACCACAACACGATCGAGAAGAACGCCGTGCTCGGGAACCGGGGCAGGCTGCCCTACTCCGGCGGCATCGTGCTGTTCCCGAGCCCGAAGGGCGAGCCCGCCCGGCACAACCTGATCAAGTTCAACCTCGCGAAGGGCAACGCCCCCTTCGACCTGGTCGACCGGAGCGGCAGCAGGACCAACCGCTTCATCGGCAACAGGTGCCGCACCTCGGACCCGCGCGGCCTCTGCTGACGCTCCGGCGAGGACCCCGCTCCCCGTCCGGGAGCGGGGTCCTCTCACTCCGGAGGTTCCCCGCCGCGCAGGAACCGCTCCCCGAGCGGCGTCAGCGCGTGGTGCACCGTCTTGCCCCGGCGCTCGCTGGTGAGCAGGCCCGCGCCGCGCAGGGCGGTGGCGTGCTGGGACGCGGACGCCGCGCTGACGCCGAGCCGGGCCGCCAGCGTGCCGGTCGTGAGCTCCCCGTCCGCGCCGACCAGCCGGATCACGGCGGCCCGGGTCCGGCCGAACACCTGCGGCAGGGTGTCGCCCGTCCCGCTGAGCGGCCGGGACGAGGGGACCACCACGGTCGCCGGGCCGTCCCCGCCGACCAGGACGCGCGGACCGGTGACGAACACCGAGGGCATCAGCAGCAGCCCCCGCCCGCCGAGGCGGACGTCGCCGTCGCGCAGCGTCTCGATCTCCAGGACCGGGGACGTCCAGCGGACGGCGGGATGCAGGCTCCCCAGCAGGCCGCCGATCCCGTCGCGGGCCATCGTCCTGGCGTGCCGGGACGCCTCGGCGCACAGGTGGTCGCTGAGGCCGGACCAGGAGTCCTCCAGCGCGACCCGGTGGAAGTCGCGGAGCCCGCGGACGAGGGTCCGCATGGTTTCCCCGTCGCCGCCGGCCAGGCGGGGCAGCCACGAGACCGGCGGCCGCGGACCGTAGGACCGCTCCAACTCCTCGCGGATCCGCCGGACGGGCGTCGAGGCGACGGCGTCGAGCTCCGGCTCGAACCCGGGCACGAGCGTGTACGGCGTCAGGAAGTCGGGGACCCAGCGCCCGGGCGGCACCAGATCGAGCAGCAGGCGGGACGGGCCGGTGAGCCGCGCGCGCGTCCGCGACCGCCACGGGCCGGGAATCGGCTCCGGGCCGACCCCGCGCAGGGCCTGCGCGCCGAGAACGGTCTGGGCGAGCGGCGAGAGGCCCGGGGTGATGCGGATCCGGGTGAGGTCCTCATAGTCGAGCCAGAGCCGCAGCATGGGTCGGAGAATACGACATTTAACCTATTTCTTAAATCATTGCACTCGCCGTGGAACGTACTGGAAGGTGCGGGTCATGAATCGACTCCGCCTGTTCTGCCGCACCGTTCCGCTGATGGTGCTCGCCGCGTTGACCGCGGTCGCCCTCCCCGTCCGCGCCGACGACGGCACGAGCGTGCGCGAGGGCGACATCAACGGAGTCCCCTACCGCGTCGAGGTCCCCGCCCGCTGGAACGGGACGCTCCTGCTGTGGAGCCACGGCGCGTACAGCCTGGAGTACCCCGCGCCTTCGGAGATCTCGCTGACGAACCACCCGGCCACGAAGCAGTGGCTGCTGGACCACGGGTACGCGCTGGCGGCCTCCCAGCTCCGCGTGTCGCGCGGCTGGGGGGTGGTCGAATCCGGGCTCAGGGACCAGATCGACCTGCTCGACTGGTTCACCGCGAACGTCGGGAAGCCCAGGCGCACCGTCTCCACCGGCTCGTCCGCCGGCGGCCTGACCTCAGTGCTCCTCGCCGAGCGCAACCCCGGCCGCTTCGCCGGGGTGGCCTCCCTCTGCGGGGTGCTCGGCGGCACGACGGGCCACTTCAACAGCGCTCTCGACACCAACTACGCGATCAAGACACTCCTGGCGCCCGACCTGGAACTGGTGCGCGTCAAGGACCCGCAGGCCAACACCTCGGGCGCCCGCCGCGCCCTCGGAACCGCCCTCGGCACCCCCGGCGGACGCGCCCGCCTCGCCCTCGCCGCCGCCCTCGCGGACATCCCCGGCCGCTACACGTCCCGGGCGCCCGCACCGGACACGGTCGCCGGCCAGGTGGAGCAGCAGGTCTACTACGCCGCCTACGACCGGGGGGCCTTCTGGGGCGCCAACCGCGCCGACATCGAGAAGCTCGCGGGCGGGAACCCGTCCTGGAACACCGGCGTGGACTACCGGACGCTCTTCGCCCGCTCCAGCCAGAAGTCCCTGGTGAAGCGCGCCTACCGTGAGGCCGGTCTGAGCCTCCGCGACGACCTCGCGCGCTTGAACGCGGCGCCGCGCATCACGGCCGACCCGGCCGCCGTCCGCTACCTCGACCGCTACGGCACCCCGTCCGGCCGCACGCCCTGGCCCGTCGTCACCCTCCACTCCACGGGCGACGGCAACGTCCCGCCGGAGAACCAGCGCCGGTACGCCGCCCAGGTGCGCAACCCGGCGAACCTGAGGCAGCTCTACGTCGACCGCGGCTACCACTGCTCCTTCACCGCGTCCGAGGAGATCGCGACCCTGCGAGCGCTCCTCACCCGGATCGACACCGCCCGTTGGCCCGACACCCGGCCGGCGGCGCTCAACCGCTTCGCCGCCACGCTCGCCCCTGACGCCCAGACGGTCTTCGACACAGACCCCGAGCCCGGCCTGCAGCCCACGACTCCGTCCTTCATCCAGTACCACCCGGGCCGCTACCTGCGTCCGTAACAGGCTCCACCCACAGAGGCCATGGTCCGCGGGGGCGAACCATGGCCTCTGTGCGATGAGTTCGGCGACGCGGCTGAGTCCACACTCCCACACCCTGCAGATCCTGGAGGAGCCATGACCGCCAAGGCACTACCGCCCGTCGTGGACGCCGAGACCTGGCAACGCCACCTCGACGAGCTGCGAGCACGCGAGAAGGCCGCGACCCGCGAACTCGACGCGATCGCCGCCCAGCGCCGCCGCCTGCCGATGGTCGAGATGCCCGGCTACACGCTGGAGGGCGAGGACGGCCCGGTCAGCCTGGCCGAGATCTTCGACGGCCGGTCCCAGCTGATCGTCTACAACCACATGTGGTTCCCCGGCGAGGAATGGCAGTGCCCGGGATGCACCGGCTTCACGTCCCAGTTCACCCGGCTGGAGTTCCTCGACGCCTACGACGCCCGGTTCGTCGTCGTCACCCAGGGCCCGATCAAGGAGGCCCTCGCCTACCGGCAACGCGTCGGCAACAAGATGACCTGGTACTCCACCGCGAACAGCCCGTTCGGCACCGACGTGGGCGCGCCTCCCGGCGGCGGCTTCGCGGTCAACGTCTTCCTGCGCGACGGCGACACCGTCTACCGCACCTGGCACACCAACGGCCGGGGCACCGAACAGCTCAGCCACACCTTCCCCCTGATCGACCTGCTCCCCTACGGCCGCCAGGAAGAGTGGCAGGACGTCCCCGAAGGCTGGCCCCAGTCCCCCGCCTACTCCCGCTGGCCCAGCTCCGAGGAGATAGCCGCCCGCTACGGCCAGGACGCCTGACAGCACCGCCCGCCCCGGGAAAAGCCTTCGACGCGACGCCCGGGGCGGGGCATGATCCCGAGGCCTACGACCCGCCGTGTGAGAGTGGAGGGCCATGGGTTACTGGATGTGGCTGACAAGGTACGACGGCGCCGAGGTCGCGGCCTTGCTCGATCATCCGCACGGCCTGCACGCGGGCCTCAGGCGGCTACGGACCATCTGGGACGACCTGCCCGTCGAGCTCGGCTACGACCCGTCCGGCTCCCTGGGCAAACTGGAGGAGATAGACACCCACCGAGCCTGGGACGCCCTGCACGTCCTGCTGACCGGCCACCCGAACGAGGACTACGAGCGCGCCTCCGGAGACCCGCCCGCCCGCGACGCGGTCATGGGCGGCCTCGTCATGAACGAAACCGGCGAAGGCTCCCTCCTGCACGTCCCGCGCCTCCTGCGCCCCGACCGGGTGCGCGCGGTGGACGCCTTCCTCCGCGGCCTGGACCGCGACGCGCTGATCCGTGACCGGCACGCATTCCTCAGAGAGACCCAGCCCTACTCGTTCGAGGGCTGGGGAAGGCTGCAGAGCGGCGAATCCTGGGACATGGTGGAACACGGCGTCCTCGCGAACACCTTCGACACCGTCCGAGACTTCTATGCTCGCGCCGCGACCGCAGGCAACGCCGTCATCAAGGAAATCGTCTGACCGGGAGTGTCCTGGTCCCGTGGCCTTAGCCACGGGACCAGTGGATGCAGGGACCGGCCGGGTAGGCCGACCCCCGGTTGCACACCCGCAGGGCACCATGCACCCTGCGGGCGAGCTAGTGACGCTTCAGGCGGACGACGCCGTGGACGGCTCCGCGAACGAGGACGCCACCGGCGCCCCCGCCGACGAAGCCACCGGCAACGCCGCCGACGACTCCCCCGAGAAAGCCGAGGAAGCCCAGGAGGCCCCCGGTCAGGAGGCTTCCGACGCCGACGGCTATGGCGCCGCCGATGCCCCAGGCGACGGTGTAGGCGATGCCCCTGGCGACGCCGCCGATGACGTTCCACGACTCGTCGCTGGCGGTCGTGTCGGCGAAGAGGACGCCGATCACGACGGCGACGATGCCGGCGACGACACCGGCCGAACCGCCCCCGAGGATGCCACCGACGACGCCGCTGAGGGTGACGCCGCCGAAGACGCCGAGGACGACACCGGCAAGGGGAAAGCGAGGCTTCATGAAATCGGTCTCCTTTGCGTGGACACCCGTGGCGATCACGGGTGTCCCGGAGTACCGTCCTTCCGCCGACCCGCCGGACAACCCCCGAGGGTCAGCGTCTGCGGGGCCGGGCGAGAACGAAAGAACCCGTAGACCGAGATGACGGCTGTCGAGAACCCGGTAATCAGGATCAACGAACAGCCGGAGGACTTCTTCCCTGGCGTTCCATGGGCCGTCTCCGACTCCATGCGAATCTGACGCTCAGGCGCGGCACCTGGCGACAAATCCGGAAATACACGAATGGTCCCGCAAAACAGTCCGGGATCCACACCACCAGGGCCCTAGGGCCCCAAAATCTCTTTCACGCATTGAGGCCCTTCAGCCCTCCACGCCCCTGACTCGCACCGAGTAATTTCTCCATGAGTTGCCGAAGGGGAGATGAACAATGGGAATCGCCGTCCCGGGCAGGGCCGCCCTCGCCGCCGCCGGCCTCGTCATGACGACCAGCCTGGCCCTGGTGTCGTGCGACGCGACGCCCGTTCAGGAGACCGAGCTGAGCGCCGGGGGCAGCAAGACCGCCCAGGCGGCCCAGAGCCTGACCGCCGCGCAGATCGCAGCGGGCGCCACCCGCGTCGGCGGGGACTCTGCGAACACGCCCGTCTATCTCATCAGGGGATATCGGCAGACGGTCACCGACACCGGATGCGCCGACAAGTGGAGCAGCGCGGTGAAAGCGATGCGCGGCTGGGGTTGGACGGGCAAATTCCACCGGGTCGGCTACTACTCGACCGACGATCCGAAGAACTGCGTGCGGATCGCCAAGGGGTCGACCGACACGTCCATCAAGGATCTCGGCAGGAATCTCGCCCAGAACATCTACAGGAACTACTCGTCCAAGGGCCAGACCGTCGACATCGTCGCGCACTCCATGGGCGGCCTGGTCGCCCGCGCCGCGATCGCCGGCTACGCGCGCCACGAGCCGGGCTGGCCGCCCAAGCTGCTGATCCAAGACGTGGTCACGCTCGGCACGCCGCACCAGGGCGCCATCGTCTCGGCGTTCTGCACGTCGAACAAGCAGTGCCAGGAGATGAGCGGGACGAACGCGTTCATGAACTGGATCGGCACGCGACTGCCCCAGGCCGAGGGCGGCACCGACTGGACGCTGGTCGCCACCGACCGGGACCAGGCGGTCAACTCCTCCAGCGCAGCGCCCCAGTCCATCGGAGCCCAGCACCGGGTGCGCTACGCCCCGATCGCAGGCCTCCGGCACAGCGACCTGCGCGACAAGGTCTCGGGCCACTACCCGCTGAACTACAGCCTCAACGACGCCGGTTGGAAGCACATCCGGAACGGCGCACCGCCCATCCGCGTGGCCATGGACGCCATCTACTGGTCCAACAAGTGGTGACCCAGGGCTCCCTTGACCGCCCCGCGAGTGCGGTCAGCCAGAGAGCTTCGCGGGACCGACGTCCCAGGTGAGTACACCGTCTTCCGAGACCTGGGGTAGGTGACTGCGGTGCCGAAAGAGGCTCTGTCCGGTCTCCAAGCTGGTGGCAATAGCGGCCATCATCACCGGAAGTGAGAAGAAGCCCTCGGACGACTCGACGCGGTCCCACTCACGGATCGCTCGTCCCCCAGCGCGTTGGTCGACGGCCCAGTGAACCCCCGAGTCCGTGCTGGAGGCGAAGCACATCCACGAGGGATGCCACCACGGATCCAGACCGTCGTCATCCTCGTCTTCCTCAGGGTCTCCAAGGACCTGCATGTGACCGTCGTAGTCGTCCTCGATCTCTTCCAGAGACAGCAGTCTTGTCCACATGGGCAGGAAGTGGGCGATGCCTTTCCGGTTCGCCTGCCCGATCTCCGGGTCGGTCGTCCCGTTATGGCGCAGCAGCAGAGTCGCCAGGTCAACCGGCACAGGCACGCCCATCCGGGTGAAGGCGTCACTGATTTGCTCGGAGGTAGCCGGAGGGTTGAGCGTCCGATAACTGGCCGGAGCGTGCTCGGCAAGCCACACATCAATCCGATGCAACGACTCCACGAGCGGGGCACTGATCACGCCGCGAACCCTGCCAAACACCCCCGACAACTGAGCGTCGCCGCGTCCCCCGCAAGCCAGCCCGCAGGACCAGCTCGCTGGCAACCTCGCCGACTCAACTCGGGATAAGACCGACGGGTGGCGAAGGCCCGGTGGGCGCCGGACCGACCTGCTGCTCGGCGTTGCAGGCGACGTCGAAGAGGCAGCACCTGTCGCTGGGATCTGCGGGAGCGGTCACCTTACGCACCACCCCAGGCGACGTATCCGGACAGGGAGGAGCGCTTCGGCCCTGCGGAGTTGGGAGTCCCGTCCGGCTGCAGCTCCAACCGCCAATCGCCCGCCTGCCACCTGACGGTGAAGGTGCCCTCCACGTACGTGGAGGGGTCCAGACGGGTCAGGAGGCTCACCACCGCGGTGTCGGGCCCATAGGTGATGAACTTGAACCCGGCCACCTGCGCTACTCCGCCCGCCGGCAGCGGCGGGCTCGCGCCCGTGCCCGCGCGCTCGCGCGCCAGCGCGACCTTTCCGGGGCCGTCCACGACCTGGTGCGCGAGGAACGCCTTCCACCGGGCGGAGTAGGTGAGGCGGGCGCTGATCTGCAACGAGGCGATCATCGCGCCGACCGGAGTGTGGGCGTAGCAACTGCGCTGCCCGCCCTGCCGGACGAGCGGACCGGTGGTCGCCGAGGTCGGGAGCGCGATCGCCTGGAACAGCTCCCAGGTGACGCCGGGCGGGGCCGAGACGGGCACCTGCTGACTGGTGTCGGTCGGCCGGCAGCCCAGCGGTTTGCCGCCCCCTGCCCCGAGCGGCGAGGCCGGGACGGGAGGCGCTGAGTCGTCGGGGCTCTCCGAACCGGAGCCCGCTACGGCGACGACCACGCCGAGGACCACGATGACGGCCATGAACCCGGCAGCCACCAGCAACCCCGGCCGCCGGAACACTCCAGGGGGTTCAGGGCTGGGAGGGAACGAGTCAGGGGGCTGGGTCACGCCTTAGCCCCTCATCGTCGTGCCGACGAACGTGGACGCCGAGCCCGCAAGCATGCACGCGGCGAGCACCCAGACCAGGCCCCGGGCGCGCTCACCGCCCTCGCCGCAGCGATGCGAGATCGCCATCCGCCCAGTCCCGGGCGGGGCCGTTCCCTGCCCCGGGTCCGGGACCGCCCCGACAAGGGCCTGAAGGTGATCAGTGTCGGCCGCCGTCGCGGAGACGACATCAAGCATTGAATCCTCCGTTGACGCTGTGCAGGTCTGCGGCCAATGCCGCGTATTCGGCGGAGAGAGAGATCTGACCAGGGGGTCGCCGAGCCGGACCGCTTCCACCCAGGGCAGATCCCACACTTTCGGTACGCCGCCGGCAACCAGAGCGAGCAGGTCTCGCAGCGGTTCTGGTCGTCGGCCCGGTGCGTCGACGACGAGGGCCGTGCAGTCGCACCGCCCGCAGTTGCGGGGACTGCGTCCATTGCCAGGCCACGGTCTGCGCGGCACGCAGCCTATGGGCCGACGACCGGGTCACCAGGACGACGCGAACGGGCGTGGGAGCGCACACCGGCCACCAATGGCCCGCGTCCATCCCGCCAGGGACGGCGGCGTGCAGCGTGCTCGTCCCGGCGCCCCCACGGCAGCCCAGAAACCACCACGGCGGGCCACCGCGCGCCAGGAGCGGGCCGAGGTCGTGAATGGGCCACCCGCCCTGACGGGGAGGGGATACACGCGTGGAAAATGAGGCGAACCGCCCGGAGTCCAGGGGTGCGGGGGCGTCGGGTTCTGCTGCCGTGGAGGCGCTTGAACCGGCTCTCCGGTGTTATCTGACTGCACGGCCAGAACAGCCCCCGCCAAGGTCTGTCGATCAAGAACTGCCGATATGGTAGGCCATCGCACCCCACGGCACTACGTTTTATCTACTACTTCCCCCATCTGCTGCAAAGTGTGATCAACACGTAAACTGGCGCGCCGGAACCTCGTGACCAGCAGATAACCGAATTGGGCAAAGTGCAGGCCAGCTAAGGGGTGCCCACGATCGAGGTTCGACGCAGGTCGTGTGGATGCCAGCGTCGGGCGTCCTGGCGATCATCGTCTTCGTCGTGCTGATCGTGGTGGTCATCGCCGAGGATGCGGGAGCCTGCGGCACCGGCCAGAGCGGCGCCGCTGGCGGGGCGGGCCACCCGGCGGCGTCCAACAAGGACCGCGAGGGGATAGAACGCGGCCAAGATCAGGGCGGGACAGCGCACGCACCCTGTCCACGAATCTCGCCTCACAGCTCCCGCGTTCTCGCGCAGCACCCCCACCGTTCCCTCGATAAGGACGGTGTCCTGCGGCGGACGAACTTTCCGGCGCGCGTCCAAGTGCGGTGAGACGGTGGCCACAGGACGCTTCTGACCTGTACCTGCAGGACCCCGGCACACCGGCGACACGTTCGCGGCCGAGTCCGGGGACGCTGCGCGACCTCATGAAGCGGATGGGCCATGACAGTGTGCGGGCCGCCTGAACTACCAGCACCGGACGGCCGCGGCAGCCGGGCGATCACCCGAGCGACGCAAGACATGACCTGGAGCCCGCCACGGTGAAGACGACGGCTGTTCAGGCGGTCATGGCGCGCATTCCTCCTCTCCCTCTGGCGTTCCCGGCGACTTCACTGACAGTTATAGACGCGGCCCAAGAGGGGTCGACCTTGCCAAAAGAGAGGAAAGAGCATGTCACGATCACCATGTGCCAGGGCGAACACAGCGCTTCAGGTGTTGATAGCGACGAATGAGCCCTGGGCCACCTACCACGTGCGGCCACTGCTCGCCGAGGCCGAACGGCGCGGCTGGCAGCTGACTCAGGTGGTGCCCGACAAGTCGCGGATCAAGCCCGGGGATCCGGTGCCGACCGCGACACCACGAACTGCTCCGGCCGCTGACCTGCTCGTGGTCGCCGGGGCCGATGACTGGCCGGTGGAGGTCGCCGGTCGGTTTCCGAAGCTGCCCCTGGCCGCCAGCGAGCTCGCCTATCTCGGACCGCGGCAAGCCGTTGGCGCACAGAAGTTGCGCCCGCGGCTGCGAAAGATCACCGCCGCGTCACCGGCGGCGGCCGACGCGTTCGCCGGCTACCTCGGCACGGCGCGGGGGACGGTGACCGTCGTTGGTTCCCCGCAGACCGACGATCTGCCGGAGCGGGTGCCCGAGCCGGGGCTGGTACTGGTCCTGACGAGCGTCACCCGCCCCGACTCGACCGGGGAAGCGGCGCCCGGCACCGCTCTCCTGCTGGCGGCCGCAGAGAAGCTGCGGACGGCCGGTAAGCGGATCATGGTCGGTCTGCACCCGAGGGAGAACCCCGCGTTGTGGGCCCGGTATGAGATGAGCCAGGTTCCGTCGCTGAACGCCTCGGCACGGGCTGAGGCGACGATCGGGATTCCGGGAACGGTGTTCCCCCTGATCGCCGCCGTGGGCACACCTCTCGTGGGGTGCACAGATCCCGCGCTGAAGGTTCCCGACCATCTACTCAAGGTCTGTTCGTCCACCATCGATGATGCCGCGCTCGCGGTATCGGCGGTGGCCAATGCTCGGCTTCCGGCGTCCGAGACGCTGCGGGACAGCATCGGACCGGTCGGCGGGTCGGCGGCTCGCCTGCTCGACGTCTGGTCGAGGGCGGCACGTGGGGATGTCACCTGACATCACACCATTTACCGAATAGAGGCGGGAGGGGCATCCCCTCCCGCCTTACCCTTTCCGCGCGACGTGCAGCACCACGACCTGCACAGAGCCCTCCACTTTTGGTGGAAGCCCACCCGCGGGGGAAGACCGCCGCGTCAGGTGGCCTTAGACGTTTT
The DNA here is from genome assembly GCF_040492065.1 of Actinomadura sp. NPDC000929. Classification (NCBI taxonomy): domain Bacteria; kingdom Bacillati; phylum Actinomycetota; class Actinomycetes; order Streptosporangiales; family Thermomonosporaceae; genus Actinomadura; species Actinomadura sp. NPDC000929. The sequence goes on from NZ_JBEUPA010000033.1 coordinate 17,063, forward strand.
GGAGACCAGCCCGACCTACCGGGCCGCACGACCGGGCGCAGACTTCCTGCCCGACCGCCGCGCCCCCACCTCCGGCACGCTGAGGGTCGGCCGCTGGCACCGATCGGAGAACACCACGATCGACAACACGCTTAGGCCGGACGTTAGTTGGGACAGTCCGCGCACCGAAAGGCGGCCTCGAGCGCGGCGATGCCGGGCCAGGGGCAGGGGGTGAAGGTGGAGCGCCCCACCGGACCAACGACCTTCACCCCTGGCCCTGGTCTGGTAGATCCCCGATCGGGACGACGGCAGACGGAAAGCTCAGGCCGGCCCTCGCCCTCCGGCGACCGTCGCGGACACGCCCGTGCTTCCCAGAGCCGGAGTGCCCCCCGCCGGAGGCGTTGCCTTTGACGGCTTTGGGGACCGGCCGGAGACTGGTTGCCTCCTCGGCCGTCGAAGGGGTGTCATGCGTGGTGCGCTCGTGGGTCTGATAGCTGGTGGCCTGTTAGGAACGTTGTGGGGGGCCACTAACAATTTCGGAGCTTGGAACAGTGGGATGGGTGCAGGCCTGATGGGCGCTCTCGTTGGGATTTGTGCTCGCTGTTGGAGGGATGCCCTGCGTGGCGCGCTCGTGGGTCTGATAACTGGTGGCCTGCTAGGGGCCCTGCTGGGGGGCTATAGCTTGGTCGGAGCTTTGTGGGGGGCCGAGACTTACGAGGCTTCCGACAGTGCCATAGGAACTGGCCTGATGGGTGCTCTCGCTGGAACTTGGATCGGCTTGGTTGTGGTGGCGGTGCGCAGTTCGTTGAGGAGTCACCGCGAGCGTCGCGGAGAACCCTGAGGCGGCGGCGCGACCCGGCGACCGCCGGCGGCTGGCAGGGCGGGGCGGGAGTAGCAGGACGCGCGGCCCGGCGTGGCCGTCCGGTGACCGGCGCCCACGCCTCACATTCCAGGCGGCCTGGCGCAAGGCCCAAGCGCCGCCGCCCCCTGACATCGACGCCGGGACGGTCACCGTCCGGCAAGCGCAAGTCGAGTTGGACACCGGTGAGCTGGTCATCGGGCCGCCCATATCGCGGGCGGGGTTGCGGACGGTGGCACTCCCCCAAGCGATCATCCCGGTGCTGCGGCGGCATCTCGGCAACCTCACCGGTTCGGAGCCCGAAGCGCTGATCTTCACTGGCAAGCGCGGCGGCGTCCTGCGGCGGGCGAACTTCCGGCGGGCGTCCAAATGGGGTGAGGCGGTGGCCAAGCTGGGCGTTCCTCACCTGCACTTTCACGACCTCCGACACACCGGGAACACCTTCGCGGCCGAGTCCGGTGCGACGCTGCGCGACCTCATGGAGCGGATGGGCCATGACAGCGTGCGGGCCGCGCTGATCTACCAGCACCGGACGGCGGGCGGTAACCGGGCTATCGCCCGAGCGATGGACGACAAGATCAACAACACCGGCTCTGACGACGATGATGGGGCGGCCGGAGCGCTCCCGCTCGTGGGCTAATGGCACGCTAATGGCACGAGACCCCGTTTCCGATCTTGGAAACGGGGTCTTTTGGCTGGTGGGCGCGGCAGGTTTCGAACCTGCGGCCACTCGCTTGTAAGGCGAGTGCTCTACCCCTGAGCTACGCGCCCGCGTTGCCGGGAAAGCGTACCTGGTTCTTGGGGGCGATCGCGAAGCGGCAGGGTCAGGAGGGCAGGTGGATCCAGACGCCCTCGGGTTCGGTGTAGGCGTCCAGGGCGTAGGGGCCCCATCTCGCGGCCCCAGCCGCTGGACTTGAAGCCGCCCCAGGGGGCGGCTGGGTCGGGCTGTAGAGGTGGCGGGACGAGACGTAGGGCGCGGCGGCGATGGTGTCCGGGGACAGGTCGGGGTCGTCCAGGTGGCGCTCGATGTAGGCGCGGACGCGCAGCGTCAGGGTGCGGCGCCGCGCGTCCGGCGCGGGGGCGTCGAGGTGTTCGGCCAGCAGGGTGGCCAGGAGGTCGACGATGTTGTCGCCGAGCCGGAAGCCTTGATCGCCGATCTCGTCGAGGCGTCCGGCGAGCTGGACGAGGAGCGCCGACAGCAGGGCGCCGACGCCTCGGCGACCGGAGACGCGGGTGTCGGTGATCCCCGCGACTGCCTCCTCCGGCAGGTGCAGCAGGCGGCGCGGGAGCATGAAGACGAGCTGCCGGTAGGGGTCGTCCAACGCCAGCGTGTAGGCGCGGGAGGTGTCGGTGACCGTGAGCGCGCCCAGCTCGGCGCAGCGCATGCGGCCGTCGAAGCGCTCGGGACGGGACGTCGGGAACGCGTCCGTCACGGCGGACCGCCAGTGGTCGAACCGGTCGGCGGCCGGGAGGTCCGATGTCGCGATAAGCGTGGACATGCGCGTTTCCCCAGATCAGGCTTCTGCCGTCCACATGGTGCCCCGTCCGGGCCGGGTGCGCCGGTCCCGGACGGGGCGGCGGCTCAGGTCATGGCCTCGCGGACGAGGTGGGTGTCGGTGAACTGCTCGAAGCCGGTGATCAGCCCGTCCTCCACCCGCCACACGTGGACGAACCGGACGCGCATCCCCTTGCCGGTCGCGCGGTGGGTGCCCGAGTAGTGGCCGATCGCGACGACGGTCCCGTCGCCGCCGTCGACCAGTTCGTCGGGGTCGGCGCGGAAGCCCTTCCAGTCCGCGCCGAGGCGGCCGAAGACCCCGGCCTTGATGGCGTCCGTCCCGACGTAGGTGCCCGCGTAGGGGAACCCGGCCATCTCGGTCCACGCCACGTTCTCGGCGAACTTCTCGACCATGCCGGCCAGGTCGCCGCGTTCCGAGGCCGCGTAGTGGGCCTTGACGATGTCGTACGCCTCGCTCATGTGCCGTCCTCCCGGTGTCAAGGAGCAAGTCCAGCGTCTCAGAGTGCCGTGGTTCTTTGCTCTGCCCGAACAGTGCTTGTCCGTCGCGGCACGGTCAGGACGCCGGGGCGAGGTGGTTCGCGGCCGCCGAGCCCGTGGGGCCCGCGCCCACCACGATGACGTCGTGCGTCACAGGTGCCGGCCGAACCAGTCGGCGGCCTGCGCGGTGACCTCTTCGAGGGCTCCGGGCTCCTCGAACAGGTGGCCCGCCCCGGAGATCACGTGCACCTCGGACGAGGCGAGGCTGCGGTGCGCCCGCTCGTTCAGCTCCAGGACCTCGGTGTCGCGCCCGCCGACGATCAGCAGGACGGGGGCCCGGACCCGTGCGAGGGACGGGCCCGCCAGGTCGGGGCGCCCGCCGCGGGAGACGACCGCGGCGATGCGGGGGCGGGCCGCGGCGGCGCCGAGCGCGGCGGCCGCGCCGGTGCTCGCCCCGAACAGGCCGATGGGGAGGCCCGCCGTGTGGGGGGCGGATTCGAGCCCTTCGGCGAGGCCGTCGACCGCGCCGACGAGGCGGCGCGTGAGCAGGTCGATGTCGAAGCGGAGGGCGGCGGTGAGCCGGTCGGCCTCCTCCTCGGGCTCGGTGAGCAGGTCGATGAGGAGCGTCCCGAGGCCGGCGGCGTTGAGGCCGGCGGCGACCGCGCGGTTGCGGGGGCTGTGCCGCGAGCTGCCGCTGCCGTGCGCGAAAAGGACGACGCCCCGCGCGCCGTCCGGTATGTCCAGGTCGCCCGCCAGCTCGGCGTCGGGCAGCCCCAGTGTGATCATGTGTTGGGCGGCTCGGCGCTGATGTCGGCGAGGGCCGAGCGCTCGTCGCGCTGGACGGCGAGGTCGCCGATGGACACCATGCCGATCGGGCGGTCGCCGTCGACGACCGGGAGCCGGCGGACGGTGTGCGCCCGCATCAGCCGCACGGCCTCGTCGGCGTCCGCCCCGGGCCCGACCGTGATCAGGTTGGTGCTGCAGATCTCGGCGACGGCCGTGCGGGACATGTCCCGGTGCTCGGCCACGGCGCGGACGACGATGTCGCGGTCGGTGACCAGGCCGCGGAGCCGCCCCTCGTGGACCACGAGGACGTCGCCGATGCCGTGCCGGCGCATGAGATCCCCGACCTCGACCAGGGTCGTGTCCGGGGACACCGCCACGGGCGCGGGCGTCATGACTTCGTTCACCTTCTGGCCCATGCGAGACCTCCCTCGGTGGCTCGCGTACCCAGCGGCGGACGGGATATGTCTGGCCGCGGCAGGTCTAGGCGGGCGAGTCGGGGCCCTCCCGCTCGGCGAGGAAACGCTCGAACTGCGCGCCGAGCTCGTCGGCGGTCGGCATGTCCTGCGACTCGGCCAGCAGGTTGTCGCGCTCGGCGGCGCCCGCGAACGCGTCGTACTGCTGCTCCAGCGCCCGCACGACCTTCTCGACCTCGTCGTTGCCGTCGACCTGCTCGGCGATGTCGGCGTCGGTGGCGGCGGCCGCCTCCCGCAGCCCGTCGACCGGCAGGACCAGCCCCGTCGCGGAGACGACGGCCTCCATAGCGGCGACCGCGGCGGCCGGGTAGGCGGACTGCGCCAGGTAGTGCGGGACGTGCACCGCGAACCCGACGGCGTCGTGGCCCGCCTCGCCGAGCCGCAGCTCCAGCAGCCCCGCGGCGCTGCCCGGCACCTGCACCTTGTCGAACCAGGAGTTGCGGGTGATCAGCTCGGGCCGGGTGGCGTGCGAGGTGGTGCCGACGGGGCGGGTGTGCGGGACGCCCATCGGGATGCCGTGGAAGCCGACGACCAGCCCGACGCCGAGCCGCTCCACCAGGTGCACGACGGACGCGGTGAAGCCCTCCCACAGCCGGTCGGGCTCCGGGCCGGACAGCATCAGGAACGGGCTGCCGACCTCGTCGTGCAGCAACCGGACGACCAGCTCGGGCGCCTCGTAGGCGGCCCAGTGGTCGCGGTCGAACGTCATCGGCGGGCGGCGCGCCCGGTAGTCGATCAGGGAGTCGACGTCGAAACGGGCGATGACGCGGTGCTCCAGCGCCTCCAGGAGGTTCTCCCGCACAAGCTGCCCGGTGGACCCCGCGTCCACGAAGCCGTCCAGGCTGTGCAGCAGCACCGGACCCGTCATCTCCGGCAGATCGGAGTCGAGCTCGTACAGATCCTCTGGGTTAAGCAACTTCTCCCCCACCTCTACATGTCCTCAGACAGACTATCCACTGCGGTGCGGCGGGTGCCGGGGCCTCCGGCACCCGCCGGGCCGCGGGCGGTGGACGGCTCGGGTGGGGCGGCAGTCAGCGCAGGCGGGCCTCCTCGAAGACTCGGCTGGTCAGGAAGTCTTCGGGATGCAGGGTGGTGAGGGCCTCGCGGTCCACCTCGCCCGGATGGGCCAGGAGGCGGTTGGCGTGGCGCAGGCGAGCGCGCTCTATCGCGTTGCGGACGGAGCGGGCGTTCGCGAAGCGGGGCCGGGCGCGGCGGCGGGCCAGGTAGTCGCGGAAGACAGGTTCGGTCTCGGGGGCGAGGGCGTAGCCCTCGCGGTCCATCATCAGGCGGCCGATGGCCTCCAGCTCCGCGGGCTCGTAGTCGGGGAAGTCGATGTGGTGGGCGATGCGGGAGCTCATGCCGGGGTTGGAGGCGAAGAAGGAGTCCATGCGGTCCTTGTAGCCGGCGAGGACGACCACCAAGTCGTCGCGCTGGTTCTCCATGACCTGGAGGAGGATCTCGATGGCCTCCTGCCCGTAGTCGCGCTCGTTCTCGGCCCGGTACAGGTAGTACGCCTCGTCGATGAACAGGACGCCGCCCATGGCGCGCTTGAGGACCTCCTTGGTCTTGGGCGCGGTGTGGCCGACGTACTGGCCCACGAGGTCGTCGCGGGTGACGGAGACCAGGTGGCCGCGGCGGACGTAGCCGAGGCGGTGCAGGAGCTCGGCGAGCCGGACGGCCACGGACGTCTTGCCCGTCCCCGGGCTGCCGGTGAAGCACATGTGCAGGTTGGGGCGTCCCGACTCGATGCCGAACCGGGCCCGGACGCGGTCGACGAGCAGCAGCGCGGCGATCTCCCGGATGCGGGTCTTGACGGGGGCGAGGCCGACGAGTTCGGCGTCCAGGGCCGTGAGGACGGCGTCGACCTGGGAGTCGGCGCGCTCCTTGGCGAGGTCGACGCGGGCGCCGGCGGGGAGCGGCTCCGCCGCGGGCGCCTCCTGGGGGTCCGCCGGGGAGCCGTTCTGCCGCATCCCGAAGCCCTGCCGCATCCCGAAGCCCTGCCGCGTCCCGAAGCCTTGCCGCGTCTCCGGGCCGGGGCGCTCGCTCAACGTCCCGCCCCGTAGCGGTCCCCCTCGGGACGGTCGAGGGCGTAGGGGTGCAGCGTGTAGCGGACGCGCCGGTCGGAGGTCTCGGTGCGGTCGAGCCGGAAGCCGGGCTCCTCGGCCGGGCGCTGGACGATGAACGACAGCGCCGTCGTCTGCCGCCCGTAGCGGGCGTCGTAGGCGTTGAGCCGGACGTAGCGGTCCGGGTAGGCCTTGCGGCACTCGTTGACCTCGTACAGGACGCCGGCCGGGTCGGTGAGGTCGAACATCGGCAGGCCCCACATCTCCCAGTAGGAGTTGCGCGGGTGGGGGTCGTCGGTGAACTCGACCGAGCAGGGCCACCCCTGGTCCAGGGCGTAGGCGATCTGCTTGGCGATGTCGTCGTCGGTGAGGTCGGGCAGGTAGGAGAAGGTGCCTTGGGTGATCCGCATGTCACACGCTCACGGGGGTCGGGGCGGCGTCGGGGGTGTCGGTGGACTCGTAGGTGAAGGTGATGTCGCCCCAGGTGGACAGGGCGACGTCCAGCTCGCGGCTGTGCTTGGCGGCGGCGCGCAGGATGTCGGGGCCCTCGGCGAGATAGTCGCGGCCCTCGTTGCGGGCCTTGATCATCGCCTCCAGCGCGACGCGGTTGGCGGCGGCCCCGGCGGCGATGCCCATCGGGTGGCCGATCGTCCCGCCGCCGAACTGCAGGATCGAGTCCTCGCCCAGGTAGTGCAGGAGCTGGTGCATCTGCCCGGCGTGGATGCCGCCGGACGCGACGGGCATCGTGCCCGGCATCGACGCCCACTCCTGGTCGAAGTACAGGCCCTTCACCGGGTCGGCCTCCACGCGGTCGAGGCGGAGGGTGTCGTAGTAGCCGCGGACGCTGTTGGGGTCGCCCTCGAGCTTGCCGACGACCGTCCCGGCGTGGATGTGGTCGACGCCCGCGAGGCGCATCCACTTGGCGATGACGCGGAAGTTCACGCCGTGGGTCTTCTGCCGCGTGTACGTGGAGTGGCCCGCGCGGTGCAGGTGCAGGATGACGCCGTTCCTGCGCGCCCACTTGGCCATCGACTGGATCGCCGTGTAGCCGACCGTGAGGTCGATCATCACGATGACGCTGCCGAGCTCCTTGGCGAACTCGGCGCGCTCGTACATGTCCTCCATCGTCGCGGCGGTGACGTTGAGGTAGTGGCCCTTGACCTCGCCCGTCGCGGCCTGCGCCCGGTTGACGCCCTCCATGCAGTACAGGAAGCGGTCGCGCCAGCGCATGAACGGCTGGGAGTTGATGTTCTCGTCGTCCTTGGTGAAGTCGAGGCCGCCGCGGAGGGCCTCGTAGACGACGCGCCCGTAGTTGCGGGCCGACAGGCCGAGCTTCGGCTTGACGGTCGCGCCCAGCAGGGGGCGGCCGAACTTGCCGAGGTGCTCGCGTTCCATGACGATGCCGTGCGCCGGGCCCTGGAACGTCTTCACGTAGTGGGCCGGGATCCGCATGTCCTCCAGGCGCAGCGCCTTCAGCGCCTTGAACCCGAAGACGTTCCCGATGATCGACGACGTCAGGTTCGCGATCGAGCCCTCCTCGAACAGGTCGAGGTCGTAGGCGATGGAGGCGATGAACTGGTCGCCCTGCCCGGGGACGGGCTCCACCTTGTAGCACTTGCCCTGGTAGTTCTCGTAGGAGGTGAGCCGGTCGGTCCACACGACCGTCCAGGTCGCGGTGGACGACTCGCCCGCGACGGCCGCGCCCGCCTCCTCCGGTGGCACGCCCTGCTGGGGCGTGATGCGGAAGGCGGCGAGGATGTCGCTGTCCTTCGGCTCGTAGTCCGGGCGCCAGTAGCCCATCTCCGCGTAGGGGATCACGCCCGCTGACCATCTGCCCGCGCTCATCGCCGCTCTCCTTCAGCCGAAGCCTGGATGTGGCGGGACGCGGCGCGCCGACCCGGTGGAGGACGGCATGTCCCAGGGGATCGGGGTGGAGCGCCGCGTCCCGGCCACGTGGAACCGTGACGCGTCCGAGAATCGCCTTCCAACACTTGCGATGTCCATCAAGTGTTCTACGGTGACCCTTGAGCATTCGCTTGAACTAGGAGGCCGGACGTGACGGAGGCGCGGCTGCGGGCGCTCGTCGCGCTCGCCGACACCGGGTCCGTGCGGTCGGCGGCGCGGCGGCTGTACGTGACCGAGTCGGCGGTGTCGGCGGCGGTCGCGGCGCTGACCCGGGAGCTCGGCGTCCCGCTCGTCTCGCGGGAGGGGCGGGGCGTCAGGCTGACCGGCGCGGGCGCGGTCTACGCCGGGTACGCGCGGCAGGTGCTCGGGCTGCTGGAGGAGGGGCGGGCGGCGGCGCGCGGCGCCGCCGACCCGGGGCGCGGGCCGCTGCGGCTGGCGGCGGTGACGACGGCCGCCGACCAGGTCCTGCCCGAGCTGCTGGCCTCGTTCCGGGCGCGCTGGCCGGACGTCGAGCTGGCCCTGGAGGTGGGGCCGCGCCGCCAGGTGTGGAGCAGCCTGGCCGCGCACGAGGCCGACCTCGTGCTGGCGGGCCGCCCGCCCGCCGGCGTCGCGGCGACCGTGCTGGCCAGGCGGCCGAACGAGCTGGTCGTCGTGGGCGCGCCGGAGCTCGCGGCGGGGTTCGCCCTGGCCCGCACGCCGTGGGTGATGCGCGAGCCCGGGTCGGGGACGCGGGCGAGCGCGGACGCCTACCTGGCCGAGCGCGAGGCGGCGCCGCCGCGGCTCGTGCTCGGCTCCAACGGCGCCGTGATCGCGGGCGCGGCGGCCGGGCTCGGCGCGGCGCTGGTCTCGCGGGACGCCGTCGGCGCGGAGCTGGACGCCGGGCGGCTCGTGGTGATCGACGCGCCGGGGATGCCGCTGGACCGGCCGTGGCACGCGGTGGCGGGCGCGGCGCCGACCGCGACGACGCTGCTGTTCGTCCGGCACCTGCTGGAGGCGCCCGGCTGGCGGCCCGCTGCGGCTACGGCCCCCCAGTGATCACGGCAGGCTCCACAGGGGTCACGGCAGGCTCCACAGGGGTCACGGCAGGCTCCACAGGGATACCGACAGCAGGGCCAGGCTGACGGCGATCAGGATCATCGCGGCCGACCGACCGCCCTCGCCGGACGGGGCGGCGCTCCGGCGCGTCAGCAGGACCACGAAGCTCAGGAGGAAGCCCGCGGCGACGACGTCCATCGCCACGGCGAGCCCCGTCATACCCCCACCATCCGCATCATCGGAGCAACCCTAGAGGAGCACGGCCCTTCGCAGGTGCGGTCTTCACAACGCGGTCTTCACCACACGGTCTTCACCACACCGTCTTCACAACACCGTCCTCACAGTGCGGTCCCTCACATCGGCGCTGCGGCGCGCATGAACGGCCCCGATCGCGTCAGAATCGTGTTCGGAACCGTGAAAGGGGCCTTCATGACCGCCGACCGCCCGTACGACGTCGTCCTGTTCGGCGCCACCGGCTTCACCGGCGCCCTCACCGCCGAGTACCTCGCCCGGCACGCCGATCCCGGCACGCGCTGGGCGCTGGCGGGGCGCAACCAGGCGAAGCTGGCGGCCGTGCGCGACCGGCTGGCCGAGCTGGACCCGGCGTGCGCCGAGCTGCCGCTGCTGCACGCCGACACCACAGACGCGGCGTCGATCGAGCAGATCGCGGAGTCGGCGCGGGTCGTCATCACGACGGTCGGCCCCTACGTGAAGTACGGCGAGCCCCTGGTGGCGGCGTGCGCGCGCGCTGGGACGGACTACGTCGACCTCACCGGCGAGCCCACGTTCGTCGACCGGATGTACGTGAAGTACCACGACGCCGCGGTGCGCAGCGGGGCCCGCATCGTGCACGCCTGCGGGTTCGACTCCATCCCGCACGACCTCGGCGTGTACTTCACGGTCAAGCAGCTCCCGGAGGGTGTCCCCCTGCATGTCGAGGGGTTCCTGCGGGTGCGCGGGGACGCTTCGGGCGGCACCCTGCACTCGGCCGTCGGCATCTTCGGCGACGCCGCCGGCATGGTGCGCGCCGAGCGCGAGCGCCGCAAGGTGGAGGAGCCTCCCGCCGGGCGCAGCGTGCGGATCTCGCGGCGCCCGGCGCCGAAGGCCCGTGTCGGGGGCGGCTGGACGCTGCCGCTGCCCACCATCGACCCGCAGATCGTGGTCCGGTCGGCCGCGGCCCTCGACCGGTACGGCCCCGACTTCTCCTACGGCCACTACGTCGCGGTCAAGCGGCTCGCCACCGCGGCGGGGATGGCGGCGGGCTCGGGCGCCCTGCTCGCCCTCGCCGCGCTCCCCCCGACCCGCAGCCTCCTGCTGCGGCTCCGCGCGCCCGGCGACGGGCCGTCCGAGGAGCGGCGCGCCCGCAACTGGTTCAGCGTGAAGTTCGTCGGGGAGGGCGGCGGGAGGCGCGTCGTGACCGAGGTCGCGGGCGGCGACCCCGGGTACACCGAGACGGCGAAGATGCTCGCCGAGTCGGCGCTGTGCCTCGCCCACGACGACCTGCCCGCGACGTCCGGGCAGGTCACGACGGCCGCCGCGATGGGCGACGCGCTGGTCGACCGGCTCGTCAAGGCCGGGATCACCTTCCGCGTCCTCGACGCGGGCTGAGCACCGGCCCCTCAGAGACGGCGCGGCCTCAGAGACGGCGCGGCCTCAGAGACGGCGCGGCCCCAGAGACGGCGTGATCTCAGGGACGGCCGCGGCCGGGGATGGGGATGACGGCCTCGACGGTCGTCCCGACGCCGGGGCGGCTCGTGACCGCGACCCGCCCGCCGAGCAGTTCGGCCCGCTCCCGCATGCCGCGCAGCCCGTAGGAGTCGGGGCGGCGTCCCCGGCCGCCCCGCGCGAGGACGTCCCGCATCGAGAAGCCGCACCCGTCGTCGGCCACCTCCAGCCGGACCCGGTCGCTGGAGTGCTCCAGCAGCAGGTCGACGCGGCTCGCCGACGCGTGCCGCAGGCTGTTGCCGACCGCCTCCTGCGCGATCCGGTACAGCGCGGTCTGGACGTGGTCGGGCAGCTCGTCCTCCAGTTCGCCCTCGACGGTCACCGTCACGTCGAGCGCGCCCCGCGCGGCGGAGCCGTCCCCGGCCTCCCGGGCCAGGGTGGCGAGGGCCGCCGACAGGCCGAGGTCGTCCAGGACGGGCGGGCGCAGCCCCCCGATCGCCGCGCGGGTCTCGGCCGCCGCCAGCTCGCACAGCCGGCGCGCCATCATGATCTGCGCCAGCCCCTCGGGATGGTGCTCGGGCAGCGCCCGCTCGGCCGCCGACAGGTGGAAGCCGAGGCTGGCGAGCCGCTGGGCGATGCCGTCGTGGATCTCCCGGCTCAGCCGCGACCGCTCGGCCTCCTGCGCCTCCACGGCCCGCTCGGCGAACCGCTCGGCCGCGTGCTCGCGCTCGCGCGCGGTCCGCAGCCGCCGGCACGACGACAGCACCGGGGCGAACAGCCCCGCGAGCGCGGTGGCGAGCGCGACGTCGTCGGGCGGGCACGGCCCGGCGGACCGGACGTCCACGACGGCGATCACGATGCCGTCGCCGTGCACGGGGATCGCGGCGCCCCGCCCGTCCGGGTGGGCGCGGGCGCGGCCGTGGGCGGCGACCCGGCCGACCTCGCCCTCCCCCAGCGGGACGGGCGCGCCCCGCCATTCCAGGACGCGCTCCTCGTCGTCCAGGACGTACACGTCGCAGAACGTCAGCGCCCGCGCGGACCGCACGACGAGTTCGGCCAGCTTCTCGGCCATCCGCGGCAGCTCGCGGTCGGAGCAGGCCACGCCGGCGACGCGCACGAGCAGGTCGCTCCCGCGCCCGGCGAGCAGTTCGAGCGGCCGCGGGCCGGTCACCGGAACAGCCCCTCGCGCAGCGCGACGGCGATCGCCGCCGACCGGTCGGCCACCTCCAGCTTGCGGTACAGGGCGCGCAGGTGGCTCTTGACCGTCTCCTCGCTGAGCACGAGGCGCGCGGCGATCGCCTTGTTCGACAGGCCCCCCACCAGCAGCGACAGCACCTCGCTCTCGCGCTGGGTGAGGCCGCGGTTGGCGCCCGGCCAGAACTCGCCGCGGGTCAGCCGCGCCGCGGTCACCGCCATCCGCCCGGCGAGCGTCGGGTCGATGACCGTCTCGCCCTGCGCCACCTCCTCCAGCCGCCGGACCAGCTCCGGCCCGTCGACCCGCTTGAGCAGGTAGCCGCCCGCCCCCGCGCGCAGCGCCTCGAAGACGTACTGCTCGTCGTCGTACACCGACAGGAACACCACGCGGGCCTCCGGGACGCGCCCGGTGATCAGGCGGCACAGGTCGAGGCCGCTCTCGGGGCCGAGCCGCACGTCCAGCAGGACGACGTCCGGGCGCAGCGCGGTGACCAGCCGGGCCGCCTCGTCCCCCGTCCCCGCCTGCCCGACGACGCGCACCCGGCCGGAGAACCCGGCCAGCATCGCGGTCAGCCCGGCGAGGATCATCTCGTGGTCGTCGACCAGGACGACGCGTACGGGGACACCCATCCCGGCACGATAACAACCAAAGCTACTCACCAGTAGCCCCCCTCGGGACGGGCCTCCCGCGGTTTCACCCCCGCTCTCCCCTGAATGGGGGACGAGCCGCCGCGCCGACCGGCCTACGCTGCACAGCGAAAACCGGATTCCGCAGGACGGAGGAGTCAGTGCCCCATCGGATCGTGCATATGCTCCGGGCGCGCGGGTCGGGCCGCCGCCCCGTCATGCTCGCCATCGCGGGGGACAGCGCGGCGGGCAAGACCACCCTGACCAGGGGGCTTGTGCGGTGCCTGGGGGCGGACCGGATGACGGCGGTCTGCGTGGACGACTACCACCGCTACGACCGCGCCGAGCGGGCCGGGAAGCCGTTCACGGCCCTGCACCCCGACTGCAACCACATCGACATCATGGAGCAGCACCTCCAGCTGCTGTCGATGGGCGAGCCGATCCTGAAGCCGGTCTACGACCACGCGACCGGCGGGCTCGTCCGGCCGGAACTGGTCGAGCCCCGCGACTTCGTGATCGTCGAGGGGCTGCTCCCGCTGCACACGCGGCTCGCGCGGGCCTGCTTCGACATCACCGTCTACCTCGACCCGCCCGAGCCGCTGCGCCACTCCTGGAAGGTCAGGCGCGACTGCGACAAGCGCGGCTACAGCCCCGAGCAGGTGAAGGCGGAGCTGGCGCGCCGCGAGCCCGAGAGCGCCGCCTACATCCGCCCGCAGCGCAAGCACGCCGACATCGTCGTCCGGTTCGCGCCCGTCGCCGGGCGCCTCGACCCGCCCGGCACCCCGCTGTCGGCCGAGCTGCTGCTGCGCCCCACCATCGACCACCCCGAGCTCGCCGACGTCCTGGAGAGCGGGCCCGGCGACACCGGGACCGCCCTGCACCTGCGCCTCCACCGCGACACCGACGGCCGCCCCGTGGACGCGCTGCACGTCCACGGCTACGTCTCGCCGGAGGAGTCGCAGGTGGTCAAGAAGGCCATCTGGGAGCGCCTGGGCCCCCGGGCCGGCACCGCCCTGCCCGACCCGGACGCCCTCGGCCGCATCGGCGACACCGGCACCAGCGACCCGCTCGCCATCACCCAGTTGCTGCTGCTGTACCACCTGCTGGACGCCGACCAGCGCCAAGCAGCATGAGCGAAGCGAACGGGGGGCGTGGGGGGCGCCCCAGCAAGAGACGCACATGAGACTCCGCGTGCGTGCGGGGAGGCCCCGGGGCCTGGACCTGTGCCCCGGGCCGCACGCCCGCGGCAGCCGGGAGGGCGCCCTCAGCGGGCGCGAGGGGCGTCCTCCCGGCCCCTACAGCTCGTGCCAGGGGATCTCGGGGCGGTGGGTGGCGACGACCGCCAGCGACTGGCCGCCGCGGATCCTCTCGTCGGGGGCGGGCGCCAGGCGGAAGCGGGCGTCCGGACGGTGCGAGTCGCCCACCGCGAGGAGCGTGCTCCCCCGGCGCAGCAGGGAGATCGCCACGTCCAGGCGGGCCCACTCGCCGGCGTCCTCGGGGATGTCCACGCGGTAGAGGGTGCCGTCGCTGTCGAGCGTGCTGGCCAGGTTGTGGTAGATCGCGGCGATGCCCGGGTTGCGGATCGCGACCGCGGTCACCGCGGGATCGTCGATGTCGACCGGCTCGATGTTCTCGCCGACCAGCCGGAGGGCCTCGGTGATCTCGGCCCGCCGGCCGCCGTCGCGCACCCCCGCCAGCAGGTGGACGGCCGGGTCGCCGTTGCGCCGCAGGTAGGCCTCGACGGTCAGCATCACCCGCACCGTCTCGTCGTCGGTGCGGCCGACCACCAGGACCGTCCGCGCCTGCTCCAGGCACGCCCGCTCGAAGGCGGTGTCGTCGAACGCGACGACGTCGTACAGCTCCGGGTCGGGGTTCTCCCCCGCCAGCTCGCCCGGCCAGAAGACGGTCACGACCGGCGTCTTCGCGAACTGCGGGTCGCCGCGCAGCTGGCGGATGATGGCGACCAGCCCGTCCCGCTCGTAACCGACGATCACGATGTGCCGCCGCCGGTGCAGCCGCGCCTGGCCGTTGGCCCTCATCATGCGTCCCTTCCCCATCCAGAGCGTCAGCTCGGCGAACATCACCAGCCCGGCGGTGAGCCCGGCGACCATGATGAGCACGCCGCCGACCCGGCCGCCGACCGTGGTCGGGGACAGATCGCCGTAGCCGGTGGTCGTGCCGCTGACCAGGAAGTACCAGATGTACTGGTGGGGCTTCTTGATGTCGGCGCCCGGTTCCTCGAACACCGCGATGAGCAGCCAGCCCACCGCGAAGGCCGTGAGGAGGACGAGCGCGGGCGCGCGCCACGTCCGCCCGGTGATCCGGTGCACCAGGCGCATCAGCACGATCGGCATTCGCGAAGCGTGGCACCGGGCAAAATGCCGCGTCAAGCCCGATATGCCCGGTGAAGGGCCAGGTCAGGCCACGTCGGATCCTCCGTCCGGCGGGACGGCGCGCCCCTCAGGCGGCCGGGCCTCGTTTCAGGACGCGCGACAGCGCCGCCGCGACCTCCTCGGAGAGGCCGCCGTCGGCGGGAGGCTGGGCGCCCGAATGCACGAGATCGGCCGTGCCCGGCTCGTCCCGGACGGCGTCACGGGTGTGGCCGCAGTCGCGGCACTCCACCTCGCCGAGCCGGCACACCAGCGCGGCCGAGCCGCACTCCGAGCAGCGATCCAGGGCGTCCGCCCAGTCGTGGACGGCCTGGCACCGGGGGCAGATCAGGACCTGGTGGTCCGCCCGGACCCCGCGCTTCCACGGGCTCGCGCCGCGCACGGGGTCGGTCTGCCGCGCCCCGCAGCGGAAGCAGGGCATCACACCTCCAGGGGTGCGGGGGCCGGTTCCGGCCACCCGGTCCCGAGGGCCGTGAGGTGTGCCGGAACCGGTCCGTTCAGCTCAGAGCCCGGCGAGCGCCTTGCGGTACTCGTCGATGTCGCGTGCGTCCGGGATCGCGTTCACGACCTTCCAGCGGACCACGCCCTCGGTGTCGATGATGAAGGTGCCGCGCAGCGCCACGCCCTTGGCCTCGTCGAACACGCCGTAGCGCTGCGCCGTCCCGCCGTGCGGCCAGAAGTCGGCCAGCAGCGGGAAGCTGAAGCCCTCCTGGTCGGACCAGGCCCGCAGCGCGAACATCGAGTCGACCGAGACCGCGAGCACCTGCACGTCGGCGCCGGCCCCCGCGACGAGGCTCGACAGCTCGTCGCGCAGCGCGCACAGCTCTCCCGTGCAGACGCCGCTGAACGCCAGCGGATAGAACACCAGCATCACGTTCTTGCCGCCGCGGAAGTCCGACAGCTTCACCGGCGCGCCGTGCTGGTCCTTCAGTTCGAAGTCCGGCGCGGCGTCGCCTACGTTGACCGACAAATCGTCTCCAGCCCCGGCTCTACTTGTGGCCCTTGGGTGCGACGAGCCGCGTGCCGGACCACTCCCTGGCGGCGCTGACGCTGCTGGTCTGCGAGAGGCCGGCGGTCTGCGCGGCCTCGCCGATGTCGCTCGGCTCGACGTGCCCGTCGCGGCCCGCCTTCGGCGTCAGCAGCCAGATGTTGCCGCCCCCGGTCAGCGGGATCATGGCATCGGTCAGGCCCTCGAACAGGTCACCGTCCTCCTCGCGCCACCACAGCAGCACGATGTCGACCACGTCCTCGTAGTCCTCGTCGACCAGCTCGTTCCCCGTGAGCTCCTCGACGGAGCGGCGGAGCTCCTCGTCGACGTCCTCGTCGTAGCCGATCTCCTGCACCACCTGGCCCGCCTTCAGGCCGAGCCGTTCGGCCAGGCTGCGCTCAGACTGCGCCTGACCCGCGGTCGCGCTCACGAAAGTCCTCCCATTGTCGTCAGTCCGCACGGTCCGTGCCCGTATGGCTCTCGGCCCCCCGGGACGGGTGGCCCGTCCGCACCTGTGCGGTGTTTGCCGGACAGTCCACACAAGTGTGGGCCCCTTGCGCAAGTGTCTTCCCGGCTTTTGGTGGCCCCATTGGCCCGATTACGAAGATCCCCGTCACAGGACGCCCACCCACGGTGACCCCCGGAGGGTTCGCGCTGCTCATTCCCGCACTGCGAAGGAGACGCCCCTCCACAGCTCCAACGCTACTCATCTCTGCTCCTTGTGGGGGACGACCCCCCACACCCCCGGTTCGCTGCGCTCATCCTTTGAGAAACGACAACCTGACCTGCCTGTCGGGGTTGTCGACGTTGAGGTCGACCAGCGCCACGGACTGCCACGTCCCCAGCGCGAGCCGCCCGCCGACGACCGGCAGGGTCGCGAACGGCGGCACGAGCGCGGGCATGACATGCGAGCGCCCGTGCCCCCGCGATCCGTGCGCGTGCCGCCAGCGGTCGTCCGCGGGCAGCAGGTCGCCCAGGGCCGCCAGCAGGTCGTCGTCGCTGCCGGAGCCCAGCTCGATGATCGCCACACCCGCGGTGGCGTGCGGGACGAAGACGTGCAGCAGCCCGTCGCCGCCCGCCGAGGCGGCGAAGCGCTCGCATTCCGCCGTGATGTCGTGCACGGCCTCGCCGGTACCGGTGGCCACCCGGACCACGGTGCTCTCCATGGTCCCGTGTCTACCCCATCCGCGGCCCCGGACGCATCCGCGCCCGGACGGATCCGCGGCCGGCGGCGCGCACCTAGCGGGACGCCTTCGCGCGCGGCTCGATGACCGCGTCGGGCCCCGGGTACACCAGCCCCTCGTGGCCGTCGTCGAAGCGGACCAGGAAGGGCGGGCCGCCGTCCGGGCCCCGCACCTCGATGATCTCGCCGGTCCGGTCGGGCTGCCCCACCACGTTGCCGTGCACGTGAAGCCGGTCTCCGGTCTTTCCGTTCATCCTTCCACCCCCAAGCTCGCCGGCCCGCCGCCGGGACGGACCGCGCCGGGCATGTGAGCGCTCGTTCGCTCCCCGCCTCATACGTTCCCCGCCCTCCGCCGGAGGGAATCTCCCGGCCGAGTGAAAAAGGCGGTTCCGGCCGGGTCGGTCCCCGTCCTGACCGGGGAGGATGGTTACTGATTGGTAGAGATGCGTTAGCCGTGATAACCGGCGACGATGGATCACATACCAAGGCGACGAACAGTCTGCCGGGACCGGCGGCCTCCCGCGCGGCGGCCCAGGTCTGACCTGCACAGACGGTAAGGACAGAGGGGACCCCGTGGCTTCCGGACGTCAACGCTTTTCGATCATCAGCGACGGGCTGCCGAGCCAGCTGCCCGACATCAACCCGGACGAGACCCGGGAGTGGCTGGAGTCGCTGGACACGGTCATCAAGACCGAGGGCCGCGGCAGGGCGCGCTACGTGATGCTGCGGCTCCTGGAGAGGGCGCGCGAACTCCAGGTCGGGGTGCCCGGCCTGCGCAGCACCGACTTCATCAACACGATCCCGCCGGAGTCGGAGCCCTGGTTCCCCGGCGACGAGCACGTGGAGCGGCGCATCCGCGCCTACATCCGGTGGAACGCCGCGATCATGGTGTCGCGGGCGAACCGCCCCGAACTCGGCGTCGGCGGCCACATCGCGACCTACGCCTCCGCCGCCTCGCTCTACGAGGTCGGGTTCAACCACTTCTTCCGCGGCAAGGACCACGGCGAGTCCGGCGACCAGGTGTTCATCCAGGGCCACGCCGCTCCCGGCATCTACGCGCGCGCGTTCCTCGAAGGACGGCTGCCCGAGGAGAAGCTCGACGGGTTCCGGCAGGAGCACTCGCACCCCGGCGGCGGCCTGTCGTCCTACCCGCACCCGCGGCTCATGCCGGACTTCTGGGAGTTCCCCACGGTGTCCATGGGCCTGACCGCGATCGACTCGGTGTACCAGGCCCGGTTCAACCGGTACCTGTACAACCGCAAGATCAAGGACACGTCCCGCTCGCACGTGTGGGCGTTCCTCGGCGACGGCGAGATGGGCGAGCCGGAGTCGCTCGGCGCGATCGGCCTGGCCGCCCGCGAGGAGCTCGACAACCTCACCTTCGTCGTCAACTGCAACCTCCAGCAGCTCGACGGCCCGGTGCGCGGCAACGGGAAGATCATCCAGGAGCTGGAGTCGTTCTTCCGCGGCGCCGGCTGGAACGTCATCAAGGTCATCTGGGGCCGCGACTGGGACCCGCTGCTCGCGCAGGACGTCGACGGCGTCCTGGTCAACCAGATGAACACGACGCCCGACGGCCAGTTCCAGACGTTCTCCGTCGAGTCCGGCGAGTACATCCGGGAGAAGTTCTTCGGCGACGACCCGCGGCTGCGCAAGATCGTCCAGCATCTGTCGGACGACGACCTGCGCAAGCTGTCGCGCGGCGGGCACGACTACCGCAAGGTGTACGCGGCGTTCAAGTCGGCCCGCGAGCACGTCGGGCAGCCGACCGTGATCCTCGCGCACACCATCAAGGGCTGGACGCTCGGCTCGGACTTCGAGGCCCGCAACGCCACCCACCAGATGAAGAAGCTCACCAAGGCCGAGCTGAAGGAGTTCCGGGACCGCCTCTACCTGGACATCCCCGACTCGGCGCTGGAGCAGCCGCTGCCGCCGTACTACCACCCCGGCGAGGACTCCGAAGAGATCCAGTACATGCGCGAGCGCCGCGCGGCCCTCGGCGGGTTCCTGCCGAAGCGGGTCGTGCGGGCCAAGACGCTCAAGCTGCCGGGCGACCCCGTCTACAGCGAGCTGAGGAAGGGGTCCGGCAAGCAGAACATCGCGACGACCATGGCGTTCGTCCGGCTGCTCAAGGACCTGATCAAGGACGAGAACATCGGCGCCCGGTTCGTACCGATCGCGCCGGACGAGTACCGCACGTTCGGCATGGACTCGCTCTTCCCCACGTCCAAGATCTACTCGCCGCACGGGCAGACCTACGACGCCGTGGACCGCAAGCTGCTGCTGTCGTACAAGGAGGCCGAAAGCGGCCAGATGCTCCACGAGGGCATCAGCGAGGCGGGGTCGATGGCCTCCACCATCGCGGCGGCCACCGCCTACGCCACCCACGGCGAGCACATGATCCCGGTCTACATCTTCTACTCGATGTTCGGGTTCCAGCGGACCGGCGACCAGATGTGGGCGCTCGGCGACCAGATGGGCCGGGGGTTCCTGCTCGGCGCCACCGCCGGCCGCACGACGCTCACCGGTGAGGGCCTCCAGCACGCCGACGGCCACTCCCCGCTGCTCGCGGCGTCCAACCCCGCGTGCGTCCACTACGACCCGACGTGGGCGTTCGAGCTGGCCCACATCGTGAAGGACGCGCTGCGGCGCATGTACGGGTCGTCCGAGGAGCACCCCCTCGGCGAGGACATCTTCTACTACCTCACCGTCTACAACGAGCCCTACCAGCAGCCCGCCGAGCCCGAGAACCTCGACGTCGACGGGCTCCTCAAGGGCCTGTACCGGCACAAGGCGGCCCCGGAGGTCGCCTCCGGGAACGGCGAGGCGCCCCGGGCGCAGATCCTCGCCTCCGGCGTCGGCGGCCGGTGGGCCCTCGAAGCGCAGCGGCTGCTCGCCGAGGACTGGGGCGTCGCCGCGGACGTGTGGTCGGCCACGTCGTGGAACGAGCTGGCCCGCGAGGCCCGCGAGTGCGACGACTGGAACCTGCTGAACCCCGACGCCGACCAGCGCGTCCCGTACGTCAGCCGGGTCCTCGACAACGTCGCCGGGCCGATCGTCGCGGTGTCGGACTACATGCGCGCCGTGCCCGACCAGATCGCGCCGTGGGTGCACGGCGACTACACCTCCCTCGGCACGGACGGGTTCGGGTTCTCCGACACCCGCGCCGCCGCCCGGCGGTTCTTCCACGTGGACGCCGCGTCGATCGTCCTCGCGGTGCTCACCCGCCTCGCCCGCCACGGCGAGATCAAGCCGGAGACCCTGACGGAGGCGATCCGGCGCTACCAGCTGAACGCCGAGGTCAGCGACGTCTTCGCGGGCGGCGTCGGCAGCGCCGAGAGCAACACCGGCGGCGACGCCTGAGCCCGGTGATCGCGGAGGTGTAGGCCGCGATCACCGGCTCGCGCGCGAAGGGCCCCGGGGTTGGTTCCCCGGGGCCCTTCCGCGTCCGGCGTCAGGACGACGCGGGCGTGAAGACGCCGAAGGTGTTGCCGGACGGGTCCTGCAGGTACGCGAACTTGAGGCCGTTGCCCGTGCTCAGCGGCGGCATGGCGACCTTGCCGCCGGACTTCACGGTCTGGTCGCAGGCGGCGTCGACGTCCTCCACGAGGACCAGGAACATCGCGTGGTTGCGGGACGCGTCCGGCTCGTGGGAGATGCCGCCGGACGGCACGTCGGAGCCCGGGTAGCTGACCAGGTCGTAGCCGTCGCCGTCGGGGTCGAGCGCGAACTTCCAGCCGAACATGTCGCCGTAGAAGCGGCGGGCCTCCTCCGGCGCGTCGGTGCCCACCTGGAACCACGTGACGGTGTTGAACGCGGGAACGGTCATTGGTCTCCTCCTTCGAACGCTGCTGCCCTCAGCGTGGAAGAGGCCCGCGACAGCCCCCTGTCGGAGTTTTCAAAAGACTTCGCGAACCGGAACTCCGCCCACACCACCGTGCGGTCGCCGTCCGTCCGGTACCCCCAGCGGTCGGAGAGGGCTTCGACGACCCGCATCCCGCGCCCGCTCTCGGACCCGTCCTCCGCCTTTACGCGGGGGCGTCTGCCGTCCGCCCCGTCATCGGCGACCTCCAGGCGGTGAACGCCGTCCCCCACCAGCAGGCTCACCGTGACCCAGCCGCCGTCACCCGAGGCCGTGTGGGCGATGGCGTTGCAGACGGTCTCGCTCCCGACCGTCATCAGATCGTCCAGCACAGGATGCCCAGGGGGCAGCATGTCCCGCAGAAATCGCCGCGCGTTCCGGACCGACCGGTGGACGCCCGGCAGCGTCACCGCGCCGAGCACGACGAGTTCGCCGCTCATCACCCCGCCACCCACGACACTCCACGCCTGGCCGAAGTGGGCGGCGCCTCCCGTCTCGGCGGGGTCCTTCTCGTCTCGGGCGCTCCCATCGTGCGCCTCCCTTCGATTCGGAGTCGCCCGCCACACTCACCGCCCGAAGCCCTCGTGTCCTGGCGCCTGAACGTTCTCCGACTGAACGTTCAACCGGCCGCCATTCCGTGTACGGATCGCCACACTCGGTGACACCCTTGAAAGATGCCTTCCGGGAACGCCCCCACCGTTCGCCAGCGCCGGATCGGCTCGGCGCTCCGCAAAGCCCGCGACCACCACAACCTGACCGTCGCCACCGTGGCCCGCCGCTTCGGCCGCTCCCAGGGCTGGATGAGCATGGTCGAGAACGGCCTCCAGGCCATCGCCCCCGAGGAACTCAGCGACTTACTCGACCTCTACGAGATCGAAGACGGCCCCCTCCGCGAATCCCTCCTCCACCTCGCCACCCACACGCCAGGTAAGTGGGTGCGGGAACGAGAGGGCCGCATCTCCGCCGCTGCCCTCGACCTGGCCAGCTTGGAAGAGGACGCCGCAGAGATCCGCACCTTCCAGCCCTGCATCGTCCCCGGGCTCCTCCAGATCCCCGACTACACCCGTGAACTCATTACCGCAGGACCTATCAAGCATCCGCGCAATGCCAAATGGCTTGTCGACTTCCGGGTGTCACGCCAGCAGGTGCTGAACCGCCCCGACCCGCCTCGTTACGTACCGATCATCGCGGAGGCGGTCCTGAGCAACCGGGTCAGCAGCGACCCCGAGATCCAAAGAGCACAGATTCGGAGGCTGGCCGAAGTGGCTCGCCTCGATCACGTGGATCTGCGCGTGCTCTCCAGCAGTGCCAGCAAGTATCTGTGGCTTGCCAGCCCCCACCATCTCATCTCCTTGCGTCCGCCCGGCCGTCTCACCGTCTCTGTGGTCGATCATTTTGCCCAGAGCATTTTCGTGGAGGCCGAGGACAAGGTCGCAGCGCATGTGGAGACATTTGAGCTGCTGCTTTCGGCCACTCTGGACAGGACCGCTTCGCTGAGACTCATCGACGAGATAGCGTCGCAATCATGAACACTCCTGAGCTGCCCCGCCCCCTCTGGCGCAAGAGCACCTACAGCGGCGGTGACGAGGGCGAATGCATCGAGCTTGCCCCTCTTGACGGTCGCGTGGGCATCCGCGACAGCAAGAACCCGTCCGCCGGACACCTCACCCTCACCCGCCAGACCTTCGCCGCCCTCATCACCCGCCTCGCCGCTCGGCCATGACCACCCCGCCCTACTGGCGCAAGAGCAGCCACAGCGGGGGCGACGAAGGCAACTGCGTCGAGATCGCCGCCCTCAACGGCCACATCGGCATCCGCGACAGCAAGAAGCCCGCCGCCGGACACCTCACCCTCACCCGCAAACACTTCACCAGCCTCCTGGCCCATCTGGCATCCCGGCCATGACCACTACAACTCGCTGCGCAGGAGCAACGCCGAGGCGCGGCCGCCGCGAAAGGGGCAAGACCTCAGCCCACCCGGAATGAAACCGACGGGCTCACGGTGCTCGCCTCGTCTTTCGGCACCGCCGGCCGGACGTCCTGCAGACGTCCCCGAAGACACGCTCCAGGCAGGAGTAGGCGGTCTGGCCTTCGGTGCCCAGGAAGCTCAGCGCCAGCGGAATGTCACACCGAAGGTCCCCGTTCGCCCGGCAACGTCCCGCGGGTGCCGCCACGCTGGCCGCGCTCGTGGAAGGCCCGGGCACGTCCGGGGGCGAGGTCTTGCGCCGCGGCCGCCCTGCCAGCGACCCGTCCACCAGCGGCAGCGCCTATCGACACCCGGTGGCGGAGGCGTAGCCCGCAGTTCGGCCTCGACTACTCAGCAGAGACTGATCTGAGCAGCCAAGGGTCAGTAGGAGTAGCCCGCGAACTTCCCCGGTATGCGTTTGCCATCCATGGCGGCCTCCGGACAGACGGTGCGCCAGGACTGCTCCACCCGATCAAGCTCTGCGGAGTTGAGCCCGGCCCAACGGCTGGTGAACTGCCGGCCCGCGATCCGCAGCCGCAGTGTCGCAGTTCCCGCTCCCGGGCCGAGTAGCGACGGATGGTCGGGGTCGTAGTCGTGACCTCGGTGAGTGATGTGCACCGTGTGCACCATGTGGGAGTCGTGGTCAGCGGTCCGCCCGTTGGCGCGGTGCAAGCGGATGCGGCGCATGCCGTCGTCGACGACGGTCACCCGGACCAAGCGCCGTCGGTCCCGCAGCCAGTAGGCGGTGCTCCAGATCGCGTGGAGCGACGCTCCGCAAAACGCCGCGACGGAGACGAACGGCTCGCCGCCCAGCCATAGCAGGCCGCCGAAGCCGGCGAGGGCGGCCGCCGCCACGACATGGCGGAGCCACCGTAGGCCCCAGCCGTTCCGGTCGGCGGCCTCCCAGAGCAGGTCGTCCTCAACACGCACAAAGACCATCATCGCCCCGCGTCCGAGCTTGGCGCCAGGAACGCCTCCGCCCCTCCACGCCATCGCCATGAGCCGGAGGACGACGACAGCGATCCGCAGGACTGGCACGGCTCTCGGCTGTGAGGTCCCCGGTGTTGCCCAACTCATCGACACGGAACGGGCATGGGTGCGGACGTTGGCGGAGCTCATCGGGAAACGTTTCCGGTAGACGCGACAGAACCCCCAGGCGTTGGTCACATTAAGGGGAATGCCCGACTTCCATAAGTATGGACATCAAATTCCGCCTTCTCTGCGTTTCGCCTATCCTTGTAGTAACAATAATCGGTCTTCAATTTCGCATCTATTAGCACACCTGCTCGATATACTCTGTGCATGTGTTCGGTCACGGATATGGATCTCGGCGTGGCGTCCACCCAGGAACTGGTGGACGCCGCCGTCGCGATCGCCGCCGAACTCGCCAGCCGCCCCGCCCCCGAGTCCGCTGCGGCGTGCATGAGACTCGCCGAGACGCTAGCCGCAGCGTCCGACGCCCACGAAGCCGCGTTGGCCGGGTTCATCGCCCAGGTCGACGCGACCGGCGAGACGCACCGGTGGGGGTTTCCGTCCACGCAGACGTGGCTGCGGTCCCGGCTGGGCATGCGCGATGCGCGCGCCAAGGAACGCGTCAACCTGGCCCGCCAACTCCACCGGCTCCCCACCGTGTCCGCCCTGCTCTCAAGCGGTGAGTTGTCCTACGGGTACGCCTCAACGGTGGCCGACGCCGTCGCCCGATTGGATGATGACGACTGCGCGAGGGCCGAGACGCTGCTGCTGGAGAAGGTCGGGCAGGGGTTCTCGGCGGGGAAGGTGGCGGTGCTCGGACGGCGGATCCGCGAGGTCATCGCCGAACGCGACGGGCAGGAGACAGCTCCCGATGACGTGCAGCGCGGGTATGAGCGGTCCTGGATCACCGGAACCCGCTCCCTCGACGGCGGCCGCTACATCAACGGCTGGCTGAACGCCGAGGACGCCGCCGTCTGGGACGGCACCCTGGGCCCGCTGACGAAACCCGCCGGGCCCGATGACCACCGGGACTCGGCCGAGCGGACGGCTGCCGCACTGAGCAGCGTCCTGGCCGGTGGACACAAAGCAACCAAGGTCACCCTCATCTGCGACCTGGACACCCTCACCGGCGGCCAGGCACCCGCCCGCCTCGCCGACGGCACCCCGATCCCGGCAGCTCAGGCGCGTCGCCTCGCCCTGGCTGCCGGAGTCTCACCCCTCCTGCTGGGCACTGGCAACATGCCCCTCTACCTGGGGCACAAGGTCCGGTTCGCCACCGCAGCCCAGCGCCAGGTCCTGGAAGCCCTCTACCCCACCTGCGCCGTCCAGGGCTGCGAAGTCCCCGGCACCCTGTGCGAAGTCGATCACGTCAACGGATGGGCCCTCGGCAACAGCCCCACCGACATCGACAAACTGGCCCTGTGCTGCGGATGGCACAACCGCTACAAACACACCAACCCCCAACAGATCCGCACCACCCACGACCCCACCGGCCGCTACACCTACCAACTCCTCCCACCACCCGACACACCGGCAACCACCCCGCCAATCACCGACCCACGAACAGCCAACCCCGGCGCAACCGAGCCACGAACAACCGACCCACGCACAACCGACCCACGCACAACCGACCCCCGCACAACCGACCCCCGCACAACCGAGCCACGAACAACGGAGCCGCGGACCGCCGAGCCACCCACAGCCCTCGACTGGGCCGCCTGACCAGCGGCGCGCAGACGCGGGGCTACGACAGACCGCTCCCCCGGACCGGACGGGCAGCAGCGCGTGGTCGTGGCGTGCTTGCTTCCCCCAGCCGCGCGTCCCCGCGGTCGCGATGCGCTTGTCCGCCATGGGCTGCGCTGCAGTATCGACGCTGCGCCCGACCACACCTTCCTGCCCTGCTCCGAGATCACCGGCTTCCGGCTCATGACGTGGCGCGGGCAGCAACTCCTGGTGCTCGATCTCGCGCCGGGCTCAGCGCCAGCACCTGGGTGTCTTGATCTCCGGTCGGCGCCGGACGGGCCCCCTCGCCCCCCCTTGCGCCCCGCGCCCGGCGGCTCTGAACAGAGCCGCTCTTCCCTTCATTCGGGACACAAGGGACCAATTCGGGCATTCTGCTAATCTCTGTGGGCGTGACGCAGAGAAAAAGTTCGCATATCCCCCTTCTCCTAGTCGTTGTAGCGGCAGTGGTCTCGTTCCTAGGGGGAATCAGCGCAGCGGTGCTAGCTGCGGTTACCGACCTGGTCTCGGCCGAGACGGGGTGGCTCGCACTCCAAGTCGGAATCATCGCCACCGTGGTGCTTTCCTTCACGGGGTTCATGTTGTTCGGCCGTGAGGCCAAGAAGGTCCAGGCAGAGATCGACCGGCGTTTCGCCGAGCAGGGAGTTCGCGGAGCAGCCCGTGTCGTCAACTATCAGGTGCCCAACGCGAACACCCGCAGGAACCGCCTCATCATGCACATGGAGTTGGAGCTGGACATCCCACAACGAAGCGAGCCGGCCCGATGGTATTGGGGAGTGGTGTCCTCCATCGATATCGCCCGACTGACCACCGCAGAGCGTCTTCCTTGCATGGTGATGTGGGACGAGCAGACGTTCGTGCGGCTGTATCCACGTCAGGACATCGCGGCACCCCGCCTTGACGGCGAGCACATCGACCTCGCCCCGAGGACAGCCTGACCCCCCCGTCATCGATCACGGCGCCCTCCGCGAGTCCCTCGCCCACCTTGCCCCCACAAGCCCCACCTCACAGGTACGGGAACGCAAGCGCCGCATCTCCACCGCCGCGCCTGACCTGGCCGGCCTCGACGAGGACACCGCCGAGATCCGTAACTTCGAGCCCAGCATCGTCCCCGGGGCTCCTCCAGATCCCCGAGTACACGCGGAAACTCATCACCGTCGGCCCTGCCAAAATATGCGCGCAACGCCAAGATGCTGGTCGACTTCCGGCTGCCCGCCAGCAGGTACTCAACCGTTCGCACCCGCCTTGCTACATGCCGATCATCGCGGAGGCGGGAGACGTTCGAACCGTTGCGCTCAGCAGCGCTGAGCCGGACCGCTTCGCTGAAACTCATCGACGAGACAGCGTCGCAATCATGAGCACTCCGAACTGCTCCGGTCCCCTTGGCGCAAGAGCAGTCACAGCGGCGGCGACGAAGGCGAGTGCGTCGAGATCGCCGACCTCGACGGCCACATCGGCATCCGCGACAGCAAGGACCCCACCGCCGAACACCTCACCCTCACCCTCACCCGCCGACACTTCACCAGCCTCCTGGCCCATCTGGCATCGCAGCCGTCTGGTGGATGAGGCGGTCGGGCCTACCTGGCGTCACGCCGCGAGGAGATGCGTCAGGCCATGCTCGATTCGATAGTTGATTGACCTGGGTTAATGCTCGCTGGAACCTTCGGTCAGGTAGGAGGTCTACGAACCGAAAGCCCAGGTCCCGCCGCCGAGTAGCCGGTTCAAATCCTCCGCGACCTGTGCGAGGAGGTCGTCTCCGAAGACGACAAGGGTTTGTTCGACGTGGTGGCCGAACGTGCCCAGGCGGGCGTCCGCCGTGGTCAGGAACTGGAACTCCTCGTCGGCGATGGCGCTTCCCGGCCAGGACGGTTGTCCGGGGCCGCCGACGCGATGGGGGTCGAACTCCCATCCGTTGAGGTAGGGCCGGTGCTCGTACACCCATTCGCCGGGGCGGACACAGGCACGCAGGCCGCGTTCGATGACGCTTTCGGCGGCCGCGATCGCCGGGTCGTCGCGGCCGCCGAGCAGGCCGTAGAACCAGCGGCGCGAGTCGGCCGGCGCACGGTAGCGTCCTCTGCCGCTCTCATAGTCGAAGCCGACGCGGGCCTCGCAGAGGCGCGCGATCCGTCCGGCCTCACCGTTGTAGAGCGAGTGCCTCGCGGGCGGGGTCGCCGCGGGTTCGCCCGGCGGGTTCCAGTAGTGGGATCGGACGGTCGTCACCTCACGGAATCCGGTGGCGAGCAGGACGTCACGCACCTCCCCGTCGGCGTCGGCGACCAGGAACTGCTTGGGCGGCGACCGGAACCGCCACAGCGGCAGTTGAGCCAGGAGTTCGGGGCGGGCCGCGGTCAGCCCTCCGATGACGGCGTAGGCGGTATCGGAGACGTTCTCTAGCCAGCAGGCCGCGGTGACCATTCCGCGGCGGGTCAGCACACGGACCTCGACGTCCCAGTACGGGATGGAACGCATTGCGTGCCAGTTCGCCAAGGGGACCCGATGCGGGCCGGTTCGGGCCGCAAGGTCGAGTGCCTGCTGCGCCTGTGGTTCGTCCCACCGGACCGATCCGGCTTTCCCCACCGGTTCCGGCTCGGGGAAGTCGAGCTCGGCGACCTCACCGACCAGGACACTGCGCTCCCAACCTGCGGAGAAGCCGGCCGTGTCGAGCACGGCGCTCAGGTGGGACGCCGCTACGTCGTGGTGGAACACGCGCCACTCCACGGGTTCCGCACGTGCGGCCGCGGATGCCTGCACCTGCTCGGCAAGCCGTACGGCCGAAGCCGAGTCCTCCGCGTCCAGCGGGGGATGGTCAACGACGCAATGGGTGCCGTAGTGCGTGAGGTTCAGCGGACCGATCCGCTCTACGACGGTGCCGATCCGCGGAGGCATTCGAACGTGGCCCCGCAGCGTGCTGTCATGCTCAGCCCGGAGCCGCCCCACATCCAACGCCACGCTGGCATTCAAGCAGGGCGATGCCCGAGGAACCATCACTTAACGCCCGGCTCTCGGTTGTCCTACGGCAGAAGGGGCGGGTCGGCGCGGCACGTTGCTCAGTCCGCGAGCACAGAAGGTACTGGAACTGATTTCATCTTGGGTGGGCGGTCGGCGGCTTCCGCAGATCTTGAGGCGGAGAACGGCCATAGTCCGGGGCCGCGATGGATGGTCAGGCCGTCCTCTCCGTAGTCATTGAAGTCCAGGGTCACCGCGCGAGCCAAGCAGAACCGGCGCTGCTCTCATAGGTTCCGTAGGCCCTCCACAGCGGCTTGTAGGTGTCGCCGTGCGGCTTACCGTTCGCGCGCCTTTGCTGGGCCATGCAAGTTCCGCCGTCTCCTCAGCCGTCTGGTTCACCGAGCCTGAGCGGAGGCTGTGCTTGTCAGGTCAGTTGGGGGTGCCGGGGATTACTAGGCCTGACTCGTAGGCGACTACTACGGCTTGGGCTCGGTCGCGCAGGCCTAGTTTGGCGAAGATGCGGGTGACGTGGGTCTTGACCGTCGCCTCGCTGAGGTGGAGGTGGGCGGCCAGTTCGGTGTTGGACAGGCCGCCGCCTACCAGGCGGAGCACCTCTTTCTCTCGCGGGGTCAGGACGTCCAGGCCCTGGGGCTCAGGGGCGGGGCGGGCGAACCGCTCGACGAGGCGGCGGGTGATGGAGGGGGCAAGCAGCGCGTCCCCGGTCTCGACCAGCTGCACTGACGCCACGAGGTGTTCGGGGGTGACGTCCTTCAGCAGGAAGCCACTGGCTCCGGCGGCGAGCGCGGAGTAGACGTACCGGTCGAGGTCGAAGGTGGTCAGGATCAATACGCGGCACGCGGGGTCGTCGGCCAGGACGCGGCGGGTGGCCTCCAGGCCGTCCATTCCGGGCATCCGGATGTCCATCAGCACCACGTCCGGGCGCAGGCGCCGCGCGGCGGCGACCGCCTCCAGCCCGTCGGCGGCCTCGCCGACCACCTCGATCCCCGACCTGCTGAGAATCATCCGGAAGCCGCCGCGCACCAGTGTCTGGTCGTCGGCGATCAGCACCCGCGTCACGGCCGCTCCAGGGGGATCCGCGCACGCACCCGGTAGCCGCCGCCCAGCCGCCGCCGCGCGTCGAGGTCGCCGCCGTACACCGCGACCCGTTCGCGCAGTCCGGCCAGCCCCCGGCCGCCGCTGCCCTCGGGCGGGGCGGGGCCCGTCCCGGTGAGGACGCTCGGGCCGGTGTTGAGCACCTCCAGCCGCAGGCTCCGCGTCCCGTAGCTCACCGTCACCTCCGCCGTCGCCCCGGAGGTGCCGTGCTTCAGCGCGTTGGTGAGCGCCTCCTGGACGACGCGGAAGCCGGTCGCGTCGATCCCGGCGGGGAGCGGGCACGGTTCGCCGGTCACCCGCACGTCGACCGGCAGGCCCGCGAACGCGATCCGGTCGACGAGGGTCCCCAGGTGCGCCAGCGACGGCTGCGGGGCGAACGCCTCGCCGTCGCCGTCCGGGGAGGGCGCGAGGACGCCGAGCAGGTGCCGCAGCTCGGTCATCGCCTCTCTGCCGGTCCGCTCGACGGCCAGCAGCGCCTCCTCGGCCTCGCCGTCGACGCCGTGCCGGGCCGCGCCCGCCTGCACGACCATGACGCTGACGCTGTGGCTGACGATGTCGTGCAGGTCCCGGGCCACCCGGGCCCGCTCCTCTTCGACGGCCCGGCGCGCGGCGCCCTCGCGTTCGCGTTCCAGCAGCCAGGTCCGCGCCCCGAGCACGGCGCGGCGCCTGCGCCGCTCCCACAGGGCCCATGTGCACGGGATCGCGGCGAGGAGGGGCACGAGCCACGCAGGCAGCATCCGCCCATCCTGCCGCCAGACCCGGACGGAGCGCATCATCCCGGCGGTCCACGGCCGTACATCCCTCGGTTGACCCGGCCCCGGAGTTACCTCCAGGACCCGACGCGCGGGCGGGGGCGCGGCTCGTACCGTCACCGGCATGGAACTGATGGTCCAGCTGATGAACGTACGCAAGGAGTACGGCGAGACCGCCGCGCTCGCCGGGGTGAGCCTCGACATCCAGGCCGGTCAGGCCGTCGCGGTGATGGGCCCGTCGGGGTCGGGCAAGTCGACCCTCCTCAACATGATCGCCGGCCTGGACCGGCCCACCGCGGGCACGGTCGTGGTGCGCGGCGAGGACATCACGGCGATGGGAGAGGCCGAACTGGCCCGGTACCGGCGCCGCCGCATCGGCATGGTCTTCCAGTTCTTCAACCTGCTCGACGATCTGCCGGTGCTGGAGAACGTGATGCTGGCCGCGCAGCTGCTCGGCACTTCGCGCAAGCAGGCGCAGGCCCGGGCGATGGAGCTGCTCGACGAGCTGGGCATCGCCGACCGCCGCAACGCCTACCCGGTGGTGCTGTCGGGCGGGGAGCGGCAGCGGGTCGGCGTCGCCCGCGCGCTGATGAACAGGCCCGCCCTGCTGCTGGCCGACGAGCCGACCGGCGCGCTCGACTCGCGGGCCGGCGAACAGGTCATGGACCTGCTGCTCGACCTCAACCAGATCGGCCAGACCCTGCTCATCGTCACCCACGACGAGCGGCTGGCGACCCGGGTCGCCGACCGGGTCGTCGCGTTCGAGGACGGCCGCGTGGCCGCCGAGGTGACCCGGTGAGGGCGGTGTGGCAGGCCGCGCGGTTCGCGGTGCGGCGGCGCAAGCTGCAGACGTCCATCATCTCGCTGGTGCTGCTGGTCTCCACCGGGACGGTCGTGCTCGCGCTGGGCCTGCTCGCCACCGTGGACGGCCCGTACGACAAGGCGTTCGCGCGGCAGCACGGCGCCCATCTGACGGTCGCCTACGACCCCGCGAAAGCGACGGCCTCGCAGGTCGCGGCATCGGCGTCCCGGCCGGGCGTGACGGCGGCGGGCGGCCCGTACCGCTCGCAGGTCGTGAACGTCCCGGAGGAGACCGACCCGGCGCGTCCGGGGCTGCTTCCGCCCGGCCCCCTCACGGTCGTCGAGCGGACCGTCCGCGACGACGACCCGGTCGACCGGCTGGCGCTCAGGAGCGGCCGCTGGGCCGCCGCCCCCGGCGAGATCGTGCTGGGCACGGACTACGCGCGGTTCCCGTTCGACCCGATCGGGAAGAAGGTGACCTTCACCGACGGGCGGACCTTCACCATCGTCGGGATCGGCCGGTCGATCACCCGGTCCGCCCAGGCGTGGGTGGCGCCCGGGCAGCTGACCGCCCCGGACGGCCTGCAGATGCTCTACCGGCTCGCCGACCCCGCCGCCCCGGCCGGCACGGTCACC
Source organism: Actinomadura sp. NPDC000929 (assembly GCF_040492065.1). NCBI lineage: Bacteria > Bacillati > Actinomycetota > Actinomycetes > Streptosporangiales > Thermomonosporaceae > Actinomadura > Actinomadura sp. NPDC000929. The sequence continues at coordinate 48,990 of NZ_JBEUPA010000033.1, forward strand.
GCCGGGCTGCCGGCGACCGCGAGCCAGAGCTATCTCGTCTCCCGGCAGCAGGCCACCGAGGCCGGAACGACCGTCATCCCGTTCCTGGTCGCGTTCGGGATCGCCGGGCTGCTCGTCGCGGTGCTCGTCATCGCCAACGTGGTCAGCGGCGCCGTCGTGTCGGGGTTCCGGCACATCGGCGTCCTCAAGTCCCTCGGCTTCACGCCCGCCCAGGTCACCGGCGTCTACCTGGTGATGATCGCGATACCCGGGGTGGTGGGCAGCCTGATCGGGATCGCCGCGGGCAACGTCCTGGCCGGGACGGTCACCACCACGCTGGGCGATTCGTTCGACCTGCCGACCGCCAGCGGGGTCTCACCCTGGGTGGACGTCCTGGCCTTCACGGGCGTCCTCGCGGTCGCCGTCGTCACCGCGCTGGTGCCCGCCGTCCGGGCGGGCCGGATCCCGACGGCGGTCGCGGTCAGCGCGGGCGCCGCGACGCGGCGGGGCCGGGCCCTGCGGGTGCAGCGGGCGCTGGCCCGGACACGGCTGCCGCGCCCGGTCAGCCTGGGCCTGGGCCTGCCGTTCACCCGTCCTGGCCGCACCGCGCTGACCGTCACCGCCGTCGCGTTCGGAGTGGCGGCGGTGACGTTCGCCGCCGGCCTCAACCGGTCCCTGAGCGCCTACCTCGCCGACGCGGAACTCACGGGGACCGTCCAGGTCCTGGTCTTCGCCGACGGCGACCGGCCGGTCTCGCTGGCCGGCCGGCCCGGCACCGCGAAGGTCGCGGCCACGCGCTTCGAGCAGGCCCACGTTCCGGGGTTCGACCGGCCGGTGCAGGTCAAGGCGTACCAGGGGGACGTCACCGACCGGCACGGCTACCGGATGGTCCACGGCCGCTGGCTCGGCGGACCGGGCGAGGCCGTCGTGGGCGACCCGTTCCTGAAGACCGGCGGCAAGAAGATCGGCGACACCGTCGTCGTCACCGTGGACGGCAGGAAGGCCGCACTGCGGATCGTCGGGACGGCGCTCGTGGACGGCGGCGACACCGTCCTCACGGACTGGGCGTCCCTCACCTCGCTGCTCGGCCGCGAGAAGCCGGCGCAGCCCTCGGAATCCCCCGGCCCGCGCCCCGGCAGGGTGACCTCGCTCCTGGAGGTCGGCCTCACCCCTGGCACCTCCCCCGAGGACTACGCCGCCGCGCTCGAGGCGGACGGGATCCCGGCCAGGCCGGCCGCCGAGGGCATGGAGTCCGGCCAGGTGATCCTCCTCGGGCTCCTCACTCTGCTGACCCTGGGGCTGACCACGGTCGCCGGGCTCGGGGTGTTCAACACGGTGGTCCTCAACACCAAGGACCGGGCGCGCGACTTCGGCGTCCTGAAATCGCTGGGCGCGACACCGCGGCAGGTCCTGACGGTCGTGCTCGCGTCCATGGCCGTGCTCGGCCTGGTCGGCGGACTCATCGGACTGCCGCTGGGCCTGGCCGCCCACCATGTGGTGATGCCGGCCATGGCCGGCACCGGCGGCCTCGTCCTCCCCTACGGCCTTCTGGAGATCTTCCCCTGGCCGCTGATGCTGCTGTCCGTGCTGGCGGGCATCGCGATCGCCCTGCTCGGCGCGCTGGTCCCGGCGAGCCGGGCGTCCCGGATCAGGACGGCGGCTGCCCTCCGCTCGGAGTGACCGGCCCGCCCGGGGAAAGGCGGTGGAAGCGGGACAGGCCCGCTTCCACCGTCAGTGGTGTGGCGTCACGCCTGGGCGTGACGCCGTCCGCGACCCCGGAGCGTCACGGATCGTTAGGGCCACGCGGCGATGAGGCCGTCAGGCGAACTTGTACTTCCACGGGCCGTGGTCGTCCGGCTTCCAGACACTGCGAAGCCAGACGCTGGAAGGCGGAATGCCGCCCCAGCCACCGCCATTGGGAGCGGCCTCCGGAGGCGGCTCCTTCCAGACGGCGCCCTTGACGGTCTGCGCCACGGCGTGCAGGCCCAGGCGGTGGAAGGCCCGAAAAGCGGCGAGGGAGACCCCCACCACCAGCCCGGCGCCGATCCATCCGAGAAGCCCCGGCGACCCCCCTGTCCCGACGACCACGCCGACGAGGCACGCCAGCACCGGGTTGACGCACTTCACCGTGCTGATCAACCCGTCGTCGGACCGGACGAGCTCGCAGGCGCGGACGTGCAGCTTGTTGGCGATCATGTTCAGCAGCGACGTGACCGCCACGGTCGACAGCACGGACCAGGTCATCCAGTGCTCGTCGGTCCAGAGGAGGATCGGCGCCCCGACCAGGCAGGCGCCCGACCAGCAGTTCATCTCGACGACCCGGGGCAGGGCGCCCATCTCGGCCAGCTTGGCCGAGACGATCGTGGCGTTGACGCCTATGACGGCGGCCACACCCGTCAGGGCCAAGCCCCAGGATCCGATCCCGCCGGTGAACGGCCTGGTCAGCATGGCGACACCGACCAAACCGATCACGAACCACAGGGCGTGCAGTCGCCGGTTCGATCCGTGCGGAGACGAGACGAGCCGCCACGTCGCCAGGCCGAGCGCGCCGAGCGTCATGACGGTCATCAGGGTTCCGACGTCCACCCGCGCCAGCGCGGCCTGCTGGACCTGTCCCTGGAAGGTGCTGGGGACCACCAGAATGAGCACCCACTTCCACTGGTGCCGGCTCCACCGGGCCCTGGCGCGCCTTCGCTTCGCCCAGCCAGGCGAAAGACGCGTGACCGCGCTGAAGAAGACGGCCCCGAAGATCGTGATCAGTGCACCCACGGGCGCCGGCGAGTACTCGGGGTAGAGCCGCGTCGCGTACGCCGACCCTACCGATACGAGAATCAGGGAGAGCGCTTCCGCAAGCGCCCCCCAGGTTCTGCTCATGAGGAATCTCCTTTGGTTCGACCGGCTCTTCGCCGGTACCCGACCGCATCGGCCAGGCCAAGGAGACCGTCCTAGGGGAGACGCCCTGCGCAATCTCGATCGGTTGGGTCAGGAACCGTGAACCCCCTCGTGAATTCGGGTCATCGGGGATGGGACCGCCCGCACGCAGGCTTCGGACAGCGGTTGAGGCTTCAAAGAGTGGCCCGTTCATGCCACGGCATGCACCCGTTCCCGCACTCTGAGTGACGATGGATCGAACGGCTCTCGCGGACTTCGGTCCGGGGAGCCATCTTCGATGCCAGGAGTGCACATGAGAAAAGGCCTGTTGACCAGGGCGGTGACCGTGACGGCCGCGCTGGGGGTGCTGGTGGCGTCCGGCGCGAGCGGCCAGGCGGCCTACGCCGGCGGCGGGTCGGTGAACCGGCCGGTGGAGGCGGCCGGGAGCGGCGCGTCGGCCCCGGCCGCCCTGTACCGCGTCCAGGTGGCGCAGTGGGCCCAGCCCGTCCTGCGCGTCCGGGACAGTCCGGGCTGGCCGGGCGGCGGGCCGGGGAAGGTGATCGGCTCGATGCGGCCCGGGGCCCCCGCCATGGCCGTCTGCTCGACCGAGGGCGCCGACATGACCGCCTACGGCCGGACCGGCTCGACCTGGGTGAAGATCAGCCCGGGCTCGCCGCCCACCGCATGGGTCTGGGACGGTGGGCTCAATCCCCACGAGGTGCTGCCCCCGTGCGTCTGCGGGTGCCCGAGGATCAAGACGGACCGCGGCGCGGGCACCAGGCCCTGCGGCGACTGCCGGACCCGCGAGGAGGAACGGTGAACGCGTACCGGATCGGGGCCGCAGCGGTCGCGGCGCTGGCGCTGCCGGCCGTCGCGGCGCCCTCGGAGGCGGACGCGGCGCCCTCGGCGGCGGACGCCGGCACCACGGCCCGCGCCCGCGCGGACCGGGTCACCGTCGGCGACTGGGCCAGGCCCCTGCACGTCCGGGCCGATCCGGGGGCGCCCGGCATCCCGCCGGGGAGGATCATCGGTTCGATCATGCCGCCGGCGGAGGCCAGCGCGTTGTGCCACATCACCGACGGCGCGCGGATGACCGCCTGGGGCCGGACCCGGTCCGACTGGGTCAAGATCCGGTACGGCTGGGAGGGGCACGCCTGGCTGTGGGGAGGCGGCCTGAACCCCTACTCGCTCCGCGAGTGCTGAGCAGCGGCGGGCGCCCACGGGACGCCCAGCGCGGGGACGCCGCAGAGGGTGCGGCGTCCCCGCGGTCGTCGCGGGTCAGCGAGCGGGGGTGGCTCCGAGCTTGTTCACCCAGCCCTGGCTCTCGAAGGCCAGGTACTCACTGCCGGCCTCCTTGCCCGGAAGGGCGGTGTGCCGGTCCTCGAAGTCGAGGAGCTGGGCGGTCTTGCGGTCCACGACCAGCCGCACGCTGGTGCCCCTGGCGGTGATGGCCACGCCGGGCCTGCCCAGCCGGTCCGTGATCTGTCCGGTGACGCGCACGGACGGGGTGCGCGCCAGGATCCGGTAGAGGGCCGCCCGGGTGCCGGGGGTGGTCGGGGCCATGAACAGGTCCCAGGCGCTGACGAAGACGTACTCCCCGAAGTCGGCCGGGGCGGTGTAGCCGTGCGCACCGCCCCGGCCGTCCTGCTGCCACAGCCTGCGCAGGTAGCGCTCCAGGGCGCCGTCGGTCGCCGGCAGCTTCGCGATCGTCTTCCACTCGATCTCGTGGGATCCGATGACGGGGTTCACCAGGTGCGAGCCCTTGCTGTAGGTGACCATGCGGGGCTTCGAGACGGTCGTGCCGTCGTTGACGTCGAGCGGGGGCGAGCCCGCCGCCTTCCATGCGGCCTCGTCCTTCTTCGTGGGGAAGGTGAGCTTGATGTCCAGCGGTCCGTTCGTACCGAAGCGCATGTCGGTCCCGCTCTTGGCGCACGCCCAGTCCTCCACGCTGCTCGCGGTCCGCGCCTGGAAGTTCTGGGGCTTGCCCAGCGGCTTGGGCTTGGGCGTCGGGACGCCGGGGCCGGGCTTGAAGGGCAGGATGTCCTGCCACATGCGGGTCCGCTTGTACCAGCAGGTCCCGCGGGCGGCGGGCTGCTTGGCGGCCGTCGTCGCGCTGGCCAGCAGGAACGTGCGGGTGTCGAGCGTCCCGTCATGTCCGGCGCCGGGGGCGCCACCGGGGGCGCCTCCGGGGCCGTCCGACGGCAGGGCGACGGCCAGCGCCGCCGCGGCCACCGCCACCGCGGCCACGCCGCCGGCGAGGGCCAGCCGCCGCACCGGCCGCCGCACCGGGGCCAAGCGCGCGTTCACGGTCGACGCGCCGGCGCGCGCCCGGATCTGCGCCACGTCGGGGCGCCGCGCGTAGGCGTCGTCGGCGAGTTCGGCGACCGCCGCGGGCTTCAGGGCGGCGATCAGGTTGTCGAGTTCGTCCTGCTTCACTGCTTCTCCTGGATGACTCGCGGGCGCGGGGCGCGTCCGTGCGCTCGCGCGGGGCTTTCCGGGGACGCCTCGATCGCCTTGGCCAGCCGGCGGCGTCCCCGGTGCAGCCGGACGAGGAAGGCGGTGCGGGAGCACCCCGCGACACGGGCCGCCTCGGCGGGGTCGAGCCCGTGCCAGGCGGTCAGGGTGACCGCCTCGGCCTCCTTGGGCGGAAGGGCCCGCAGCGCGGCCAGCGCCTGGTCGCGGGCGATGAGGTGCTCGGCGACGTCCCAGGCGTGCAGGTCGGCGTCGGTGGTGAGGCCGGCCAGCCGGTCGGCCAGTCCGCGCGCCCGGCCCGCCGCGCCGTGCGACCGGCGGACCACGTTCCTCGCCACGCCCAGCAGCCACGGCAGCGCCTGGTCGGGGATCTCGTCGATCTTCCGCCACGCGACGGTGAACACCTCGCCCGTCAGGTCCTCGGCGGCCTGGGGGGCGGCCCGCAGCACGACATAGCCGAAGACGCTGCGGTAGTGCGTCTCGTAGAGGCGGGTGAATCGGGCTTCTTGCTCGTCCACGCCACCTCCTCTCTTCTCGGAACCGTTACGCCGAGAAGTCCGAGGAGGCCCCGGTGGATTACATGGCGGCCCGGGAATTCTTCACCGGTCACGTCGCACCCGATCACGTCGCACTCGGTCCGGCGCGGTCCGGCGAACGGGGCAGGCGCAGGGCGAACGTCGCGCCCCGGCCCGGCTCGCTGCGCACCGCCGCGGACCCGCCGTGCGCCTCGGCGAGCTGCCGCACGATGGCCAAGCCCAGTCCGCTGCCGCCGGTCTGCCGGCTGCGCGACTTCTCCGCCCGCCAGAACCGGTCGAAGACGTGCGGCAGGTGCTCGGGCGCGATGCCCGGCCCGGTGTCGGCGACCTCGATCAGCACGTCGTCGCCGTCGTCGGACGCGCGCAGGCTCACCCGCCCGCCGGCCGGCGTGTAGCGGACCGCGTTCGCGAGCAGGTTGCCGACCGCCTGCCGCAGCCGCACCGGGTCGGCGTCCAGGGAGGGCCGCCCGGTCACCTCGGCGGTCAGCGTCAGCTCGGCGGCCTCGGCCGCGGCCCGGTAGACCGTCGCGATCTGCTCGACCAGGTCCGCCACGTCGACCGGCTCGGGGTGCAGCCGCAGCTTGCCCACGTCGGCGAGCGCGAGCTGCTGGAGGTCGTCGACGATGTGCTGGAGCAGCGTGGCCTCCTCGACCAGCGAGGCGGTCAGCGCGGGGCCCAGGTCGGCCACACCGTCCTGGGCGGCCTCCAGCCAGCCCCGGATGTTGCTCAGCGGCGTGCGCAGCTCGTGCGACACGTCGCTGACCATCGCCTTGCGCTGCCGCTCCATGCGGTCCAGGTGCTCGGACATCTCGTTGAACGCCGCGCCGAGCTCGCCGACCTCGCCCTTGGCGCGCACCGTGACCCGCGCCGAGCCGTCGCCGGCCCGCATCCGCCGGGCCGCCGCGGTGACCGCCCGCACCGGCCGCGCCAGCCGGGTGGCGACGAGGACGCTGACCCCGACCGCCAGGACGAGGATCACCGCGGTGACGCCCGCGATGCCGTACGGGTCGATGGCGGGCGCGCGGTCCTCCGCCGAGCCGATGTAGAGCAGCGCGGCCGGCGCGACGTACGGCTTCAGCTGGGTGCGGCGCGCGGTGGCCAGGCACTCGGCGGCCGACGCCGGAGCGGCCGGCGTGCCGGTCTCGTCCAGCCACACGTCGACCCGGCTTCCGTGGCACTCCCGGACCAGGGCGGCGAGCCGGCTGAGGGCGCGCCTCTCGGTGGCGGTGGGCCCGGGCGTGTCCGGCGAGCACGGCGTGGGCGGCCGCACGGGCTCCGGCGTCGCGGCCGGCGGGCTCACCGGTCTGCCGCCGGGCGCGGCGGTCGGGGTGCTGGACGGCATGACGGTCGGCGCGCCGGGCGTGGACTCCGGCCGCCGCGGCGCGTTCCCCGGCCCGGTCGTCGGGGAAGGCCGCGGCGTCGCCGGGGCCGTGGCGGACGGCGTCGTGGCGACGCCCGCGAGCCGGACCGCTCCGCCACCGGACGTTCGCGCGAGCGCGGCCCGCGGGAGGAAGGGGCCGTAACCGGCGGGCACGCCGGCGGGCGCGCCGGGGCGGTTCGTGCTCGATTCGGGGGTGGCCGCACCGCCCTCCCGGCGCAGGTACGGACGGCCGCCGGGCCCGACGACGACCGTGGCGCGCTGGCCCTCGCGGCGCAGGCACGCCGCCTGGGCGTCGACCTCCCCGCGCAGCCGTACCCGCTCGGGATCCGGCAGCCGGAACGGCCCGGCCGCGCGCGCGTCGATCCGGTCGGTGGCCGCGCCGGGCCCCAGGGAGACGTCGACGGCGAGGGGGTCGACGACGGCCGAGGGGCGCTGCGGCAGCGGCGGCCGGCCGGGCGCCGAGTCCACGATCCGGACGCCGCCCTCGGTCGCCAGCGCGACCCGCTGGCCGCTCTGCCGGGACAGCCCGCGCACGGTCTCCCCGACGCCGTCCCAGCGCGGGTGGCTCGCCGCGTAGCCGAGCAGCGCGTCGTTGATCCGGGCGTCACGGGCGAGCGTCCGGCCCTGCCGCTGCCGGATCTCGCCGGACGTGCCGCGCGCCGCCAGCCACGCGGTCGCCACGATCGAGCACACCGCGATCAGCACCGAGCTGGCGACCAGCCGGACGAGCAGGCTATGGCGCACGGTCGCCGACCAGCTTGTACCCGACGCCGTACACGGTGCACAGCCGGACCGGACGCCGCGGCTGCGGCTCGATCTTCTTGCGCAGGTTCTTCACGTGCACGTCGACCGTGCGCTCGGTGATGAAGCGGTCGAAGCCGTGCAGGTGCTCCAGGAGCTGCGCCCGGGTGAGGACCCGGCCGGGCCGCGCGGCCAGCGCCTCCAGGATGCGGAACTCCGCGGGCGTGCACTCGACCTCGCGCCCGTCCGCGAGGACCGTGTGCCGTTCGAGGTCCACCGTGATGCCGCCGACCCGGTACACCTGCTCGCCGCCGCCCCGCCCGGTCCGCCTCAGCAGCGTGCGCACCCGGGCCATCAGCTCGCGCGGGCTGTACGGCTTGGTGACGTAGTCGTCGGCGCCGAGGTCGAGGCCGCGCAGCAGGTCGTCCTCCGTCGAGCGGGCGGTCAGCATGAGCACCGGGACGTCGGACTCGGCGCGCAGCCCGCGGCACACGTCGAGGCCGTCGATCCCCGGCATCATCACGTCGAGCAGCACGAGGTCGGGGCGGCGCGCGCGGGCCTCGTCGAGCGCGGCCCGCCCGTCGTGGACGACGACCACGCGGTGCCCCTCGCGCTGGAGGTAGCGGCGCAGCAGCTCCGCCTGCTTGGGGTCGTCCTCCGCGACCAGGACGTTCGCGCACATGGCACCCGAGCGTAGCCAAAGCGTGATCGGCACCACGGGATCATCACATCGGCCTCACAGGTTCTTCACACTCCTCGGCCAGCATCTCGCGGCATGCGCCAAGTCAAGATCCATACCGGTGCCCTGCTCGCCGCCGGGCTGATCGCCGGGCTGGCCGGCTGCGGCTCGTCGGACGAGGGCAGATCAGGGGACGGCCCGTCCGGCGCGAACCGGCCGGCGGCCGCCGGACCGCAGCGGTCCGAGCGGCAGGGCGGTGCCGAGATAGCGACCGTGCGCGGCCGCCGGATCGCCGTGCACAAGCAGAAGGGCGACCGAGCGGCCTGGAAGACGCTGTCCAGCCCCAACGAGATGGGCGCCGTCCGGGTCTTCCTCGTCGAGGCCAGGGACGGCGACTGGCTCAAGGTGCTGCTGCCGATCCGGCCGAACGGCAGCACCGGGTGGGTCAAGGCGTCCGACGTCCAGCTGTCGTCGACGCCCCACCGCGTGGAGATCGACCCGAGGGCGTTCACGTTCACCGTCTTCGACGGCGACAAGGTGCTGCGCACCGGAAAGGTCGCCACCGGCGAGGGCGGCACCCCGACACCGGCCGGCCGCTTCTACTTCACCGAACTGGTCAGACCGCCGGACCCCAACGGCGCCTACGGCGCGTACGCCTTCGGGCTGAGCGGGTTCTCGCCGACGTTGAAGACGTTCGCCGGCGGCCCGGGGCAGCTCGCCGTGCACGGCACGAACAAAGCGGCGGCGCTGGGCGGCAGGGCCAGCCACGGCTGCGTTCGGGTCGGCAACGACGACATCACCTGGATGGCCAAGAACCTGGCGATCGGCACGCCTGTCGTCGTCAAGGAATGACACCACACCGAAAGGAACATCGATGCGCCTGAAATCCCTCATCGCAGCCGTCGCGCTGGGCGTCGGCCTGGCCGGTGCCGGCATGGCCACCGCCGAGGCCGCCACCGCCACCCCCCGGCCGAGCAGCCCGGCGGCGACCCCCACCCCGAGCGCCCCGCCCGGCAGCCCGACCACCCGTCCCGGGGGCCCGACCACCCGTCCCGGGGCCCCGGCCCCGACCACCCGTCCCGGCAACCCGCAGACGCCCAGCGCGGCGCCGATGCCCCAGCCCCCCGGCAACGCCATCCCCAAGATGCCGAACTACACCGGCTGACCGTGACCGCGGGCCCGCACGTCTCCCGTCGTGCGGGCCCGCCGCCGTCGAGGCGCTAGATGAACTCCAGGGGCCGGACGGTGTAGTCGGACGGGATGTCGTCGTGCATGGCCTCGACCGGGCGTTCGGGGGCGGTCTCCTCCAGGAGGGCGGCGCGGCGGACGCGGTCGGTGCGGAACACGCGCCGGCCGCCCCGCATGCGGCACCAGGCCGTCAGGTACCAGCCGTCGCCGGACGCCGTGAACGTGACGGGCTCGACGTCGCGCTCGGTTTCGGCGCCCGCCCGGTCGACGTAGGTCAGGCGGACCACGCGGCGCGTGCGGATGGCCTCCTCCAGCACGGCCGGCACGGACGCCGGGTCGTCCTTCTCGGCGGGGGTCAGGAAGCGGACGCGCTGGGCCAGCTCGCGGGCCGAGGCGCTGTCGGCGGCCGACATCGCGGCGACGATCTTGTGGAGGGCGGTGCGGGCGGCCCGGGAGTACGGGGAGCCGCCCGCCCGGGACAGGGTGATCGCGAGGGCGACGGCCTCGGCGGGGGTGAAGTTCAGCGGCGGCAGCGTCCGGCTCTTGTCGAGCGTGTAGCCGCCGCCCCGGCCGACGTCCGCGAAGATCGGCACACCGGCCTGCTGGAGGGCGCCGATGTCGCGCTCGATCGTGCGGACGCTCACCTCGTACCGCGCGGCCAGCTCCCGCGCGCTGGCCCGGCGCGGGGCGCGGGCACGCAGCTCCTCCACGAGCGCGTACAAGCGGTCGGTGCGGTTCACGCGCCGACCGTACGCGCCGGGTCCGACAGTCAGAGGGCGCGGAGGAAGCCGATCAGGGCCTCGTTGACCTCCGCGGGGCGTTCCTGCTGCGTCCAGTGGCCGCATCCGGACAGCCAGACGGTCTCGCGCAGGTTCGGCACGAAGTCGCGCATGGAGGCGACGGCGTCGCGGGCGCCGACGGCGACCAGGTCGCGGTCGCCCGCGATGTAGAGGGCGGGCGGGCCGATGGGGGCGCGGTGCCAGGCGGCGGTGAGCTCCCAGTTGCGGTCGAGGTTGCGGTACCAGTTGACCGGGCCGGTGAAGCCGCTCTCCGCGTACTCCTCGACGTAGGCGGCGATGTCGTCGCCGGTGAGCCAGCCGGGCAGCTTCTCCGGGTCGGGGAGGCCGTCGAGGAAGCCGCCGCCCTCCGGGGCGATCAGCGGCGGGCACGGGCCGTCGCCCGACACCCCGTACAGCATGCGGCGGAACGTGGCGGCCCGGTCGCGGTCGAGTTCGGCCTCCGGGACGTCCGGCTGCTGGAAGTGCACCATGTAGAAGCCGTCGCCGAACAGGCGGCGCATGGACTCCACCGGCGGCCTGCTGCCGCGCGGCCGGTGCGGCACCGACATCCCGACCACGCCGCGCACCTTGTCGGGGCGCATCTGGGCGACGGCCCAGGCGACGGGGGCGCCCCAGTCGTGGCCGACGACGACGGCGCGGTCGGCGCCGAGCGGGCCGACGAGCCCGACCGCGTCCGCGGCCAGGTGCAGGATCGTGTACTGGCCGGGATCGGCGGGGCCGCCCGTGCGGGCGTAGCCGCGCTGGTCGGGCGCGACGGCGTGGAAGCCCGCCTCGGCGAGCGCGGTGAGCTGGTGCCGCCAGGAGTACCAGCATTCGGGGAAGCCGTGCAGGAGGAGCACGAGGGGCCCTTCGCCCGCCTCGGCGACGTGCATGCGCAGCCCGCTGTCCGACCGGACGAAGCGGTGCCTGATCTCGTGCATCCCTACCCCTCGCGGCGTGGCCGGCCAGTGCGGGCCAACGGTAGCCGCCCCGGCGCATGCTCGGGACGCGGGAGGAGAAAAGGGCCGAACCAGGCGCACCCATACCGTCCGGCGGTGGATTGTGTGCGCGGCCCACATGGGAGGGCGGGCTCACGGTCCATAAGTTCTGCGCATGACGAGCGTGACACCGCGGGTGGACGCGGGGACTTCGGGGACGCTGGACCTGGCGGGCCGGCGCGCCCTGGTCACCGGCGGCGCGAGCGGCATCGGCCGCGCCTGCGCCCGGCGGCTCGCGGCGGCGGGCGCCGAGGTGGTGGTGGCCGACATCGACGGGGACGCGGCCGAGCGGACCGCCGCCGAGATCGGCGGGGTCCCCCTGCTCGCCGACCTGGCCGACGTGGACGCGCTCGACGGGCTGGCCGCCGGCGCGGACATCCTGGTCAACAACGCCGGGATCCAGTACGTGGCGCCGCTCCAGGACTTCCCGCCGGACACGTTCGCGCGGATCCTGCGGCTGATGGTCGAGGCGCCGTTCCGGCTGGTGCGGGACGCGCTGCCCGGCATGTACGAGCGCGGCTGGGGCCGCGTCGTCAACATCTCGTCCGTGCACGGGCTGCGGGCCTCGCCGTACAAGGCGGCCTACGTGACGGCCAAGCACGGCCTCGAAGGGCTGTCCAAGGTGATCGCGCTGGAGGGCGCCCCGCACGGCGTGACGTCCAACTGCGTCAACCCCGCCTACGTCCGGACGCCGCTGGTGGAGAACCAGATCGCCGACCAGGCGCGCACGCACGGGCTGCCCGAGGACGAGGTCGTCGAGCGGATCATGCTCGACCACGCGGCGGTGAAGCGGCTGATCGAGCCGGACGAGGTGGCCGAGCTCGTCGCCTACCTGTGCTCCCCGCCCGCCTCGATGGTGACCGGCGCGTCCCTGGCACTCGACGGCGGCTGGACGGCGCACTAAGAATGACCCGTATGACCTGCGGCGTCTTCCTCGAACTGCTGGCCCGGGAGGCCTCCCCCGTCGAGTTCGAGGGCCCCCTCGTCCAGGCGCGGGCGGAGGGCGCGCCCCCGGCCGTCCTGGAGGAGCTGGAGGCGACGAAGATCGCCGCGCTGCGGGTCCGGACGATCATGCGGCGGCACGCCCGCCGGGAGAACGAGCTCGCGGCGCTGTTCGACACCGCGGGCGACCTGGCCGGGCTGCGCGACCTCGACGCGGTGCTGGAGGCGATCACCCGCCGCGCCCGGCGGCTGCTGAACGCCGACATCGCCTACCTGACGCTGAACGACGACGAGCGCGGCGACACCTACATGCGGGTGACCGACGGGTCGGTGTCGGCGGCGTTCCGGCAGCTCAGGCTGCCGATGGGCACCGGTCTGGTCGGCCTGGTCGCGCAGACCGCGATGCCGTACAACAGCGCCCACTACCTGGGGGACGCGCAGTTCGAGCACCGCGGGTTCATCGACGACGCCGTCGCCGAGGAGGGCCTGGTCGCCATCCTCGGCGTGCCGATGCGGCTGGGCAGCCGGGTCATCGGGGTGCTGACGGCCGCGAACCGCAGCCAGCGCCCGTTCGACCAGGAGGAGGTGGCGCTGCTCGGCTCGCTCGCCGCGCACGCCGCCATCGCCATCGACAACGCCCGCCTCCTGGAGGAGACCCGCACCGCCCTGACCGAGCTGAGCGCCGCCAACGAGGAGGTCAAGGCGCGGAGCGCGGCCGTGGAGCGGGCGGCGCGCGCGCACGACCGGATGACCGCCGTGGTGGTCCGGGGCGGCGGCGTGGAGGACGTCGGCGCCGTGGTGACCGAGCTGCTGGGCGGCACCCTGCACGTCCTGGACGCCGACGGGCGCAGGCTCGCGACGACCGGAGCCGCGCCGGAGCCCCTCGGCGACGACGAGCTGGGCGGCGTCTCGGCCTCGGCGCACTCCGCGCGCGCCCAGGGCCGCACGGTCAGGCGCGGCGACCTGTGGATCGCGTCGGTCTCCACCGGCGACGAGATGCTCGGCACGCTGGTGCTGCGCACCGCCGACGAGGTCGACGACGCCGACCAGCGGATCCTGGAGCGGGCGGCGCTCGTCACCGCGCTGCTGCTGCTGTTCCAGCGCAGCGCCACCGAGGCCGAGGGCCGGGTGCGCGGCGAGCTGCTGGACGACCTGCTGTCCGGCCGCCGGGCGGGCGCCGAGGCGCTGACGGCGCGAGCGCGGCGCGTCGGCGTCGACCTGGGCGCCCCGCACGTGGTGCTGTGCGCCAAGTACGACTCCCGCCGCCCGCACCGATCCCGACGATCCGTTCGGTGGTCATGGTCGCGCCTCCGCCACTCCGATCACTGCTTCATGGTCCCATGGCGAGCGGTAGTCGT